>NZ_JBEXLL010000049.1:0-52452 GCF_040609955.1 Nocardia sp. NPDC004568 | reverse complement strand
TTGCGCTTCGCGCGGCGCTTTCGAGGCCGAAACGGCGAGACGGGCCTCAACCCTTGGAGGTGTCTCGCAGAACTCGACACATGCGGTTGCGTCGTCGCTCGACATCCGGATCTGTAGGCGGACTCGTCCGGGAGAGGGGGCTGCCGGATCCCTTTCCGGTCTGTCACACAGCGCTGGTCGGGCATTGCGTCGGCAACGTCCGCAGCTGCTGGGCTGTCGCGGGTATCCGTTGGTGTCGACACGGTAGCTTCGCGATCAGCGCACAGCGCGGCTCCACGGCTCGATCCGCCTGTATGCGCTGCCCATCCGACCGCGTGATCCGCCCCGGTCTGTCGATCTCCGGCAATGCCCCGGCCGGCGGCGACGCGGGCAGTCGTCGGTCGTGGCGGTCGTGTGGTGGATGTGGTGGAATTACCCCGTTCGAGGCTCCCGGCGCACGCAGTGCTGATGGGGAAGGTGCGCCGGGCACGCCGTTGCTGTTCACCCGGGGTGTGCGAAGGAGTCTCGATGGTGTCTGCACTGTCTCGCCGGGCTCTGCTCGGATACACGGCCGCCGCCGTCGCCGCGGGCGCGGTGGGGACGGCCCTCGGAACTCCCCGCGCCGGTGCGGCTTCGCTCGGGACCTTGCTCGATTACGCGGGAGGTGTGCCGTCCGCGGCGGCCATCAAGGCGGCCGGGCACACCGGGGTCATCCGGTATGTGTCCGACCGCCGGCCGGGAGCGGAATGGATGGCCGGGAAACCGCTGCTGGCCGGGGAAGTCGAGGATCTGCGGGCGGCCGGGTTGGCCATCGTGTCCTGCTACCAGTTCGGCAAAGGACCCACCGCCGATTGGCGGGGCGGATACGACGCGGGCCGCCGGCACGCCGAGCGGGGGCTTGCGCTGCACCGAGCCGCCGGGGGACCGGAGAACCGGCCGATCTACGCCTCTATCGACGACAATCCGAACCCCGTGGAATTCGCCACCATGATCCTGCCGTACCTGCTCGGCTGGCAGGCCGTGCTGGGCCGGGAGAACACCGGTGTCTACGCCAATGCGCCCACCATCGACCTGGTCCGGGCGGCGGGCGTGGGCGCGTGGTTCTGGCAGCACGACTGGGGGACCGCGCCGGGGTACGTGCACCCGGCCGCCCATCTGCATCAGTTCGAGATCGACGACCGCACGGTCGACGGGGTGGGCGTGGATGTGAACGATATCCTCGTCGCGGAGTACGGAGCCTGGTGACCACCGCCGCCCGGCGGACCGGTCAGCGCGCCGGGCCTTTCGGCCGGTTGGCGGCCACGTACATGTAGATCAGCGGCGCCACCGCCCCACAGACGAACAGCAGCAGCGTGGGCAGATCGCTGCGCAGCGGGACGTCGCCGCCCGGGCCGCGGCTCGCCGCGACCAGGAAAGCCCCCAGCCAGGCGGCGATCGGCAGGAACAGCACAGTCAGCCGGGTGGTGACGGTGGCGGCCGCCCACACCAGAGCCACGTTGACCGGCGCGGCGATCAGCGCGGCCACCGGTACGGCGACGCTGCCGAGATAGAAGGGCAGATACAGCACCTCCAGCGCCAAGGTGATCACCGCGTCCACGATCAGGACCACGATCAGCGCGGGGCCGAGCACCGCGGTCGCCAGCGCGGCCCAGCGGGCGCGGGAATCGGCACCGGCTCGATCGTCCACCGCGGCGGTCATCCGCGCGACCGGAACGTCGAACACCGTCGCGTGGTCGCTGGGGGGCCGGTCCCGCTCTCCGATTCCGAGTGCTGCATGGTGACGAGTCTATTGGTGGGCGGACCCCGCTCGGTTACGCCGAACCGGCGAAGAGGTCGTCTTCCCGGCCGTCCGGGCCACCGGCCCAGGCGCGACCGCGGACCAGGATGTAGTGCTCCTCCGGCAGGACCGGCTGGGCGATCATATTGGTCAATGCGAATTCCCGGCCCGACGGCGCGACCGTCAGCTGGGTGGCGTGGGCGCGCAGCGCGGCGCGTTTCCGGGGCAGCGATTCGGTGACATCGATCGTCGTGGTCACCGAATCTCCCGGTACACACGCCAACTCGTCCTCGGCGGGCAGCCGCCAGCCGGGGGGCAGCGCGCCGGGCAGGCCGTCCACCGTGCGGCGGGCCAGCGCCCGCAGATGGTCGCGCAGGATATCGGCGTCGGTCACGGTCCAGTACAACTTGGGCGTGTCCCAGCCCTGCCCGGCCGCGGCTTCGACGGCTTCGGTGGTGACCTGATGCGCACGGATATGGTCCGGATGGCCGTAGCCGCCGCGCGGGTCGTAGGTCACCACCACGCGGGGCCGCAGATCGAGGATCACCTCGGTGAGGGCCCGGACCGCCGCCGCGCCGGAATTCACGAAAGCCCGCGGATGCTCCGCCGACGGAGTTCCGGCCATACCGGAATCGCGCCAACGACCGGCACCGCCCAAAAAGCACGGGGGCCCGGCGCCGAGTTCGGCCAGCGCCCGGGTGAGTTCACCGATCCGGTATCCGCCGAGTTGATCGGCGCGGTCGGCGGTCAGGCCGGCCCAGCGATTACCGATCACCTCGCCCTCTTCACCGAGGGTGCAGGTCACCACCGTCACCGGGACACCGAGCCGCCGGTAGTGGGCGATCGTGCCCCCCGTGGTGATGGTCTCGTCGTCGGGGTGGGCGTGGATCAGCAGCAGCCCGCCCGTGCGGTTACCGCCGGGGCCGGTCACGGGACGCGCCGCCACATCGCCGCGTCGCCGAATATTCCGGCTTGGATCGCTCCGCTCAGTGACGCCCCGTCCACCGAGGGACCGGCGGCGGCCACCACGTTGTCCTGCACGATCGGCAGCACCGTGGACGCGCCCCACAGCCGGGGTTCGGCTTCGCCCAGCGTGCGCGGTACTTCCACGCCGTGCAGCGCCCCGTCGATCGACGGCTGGAACTGCGGATCGCAGAGACCGGACAGATTGCTCGGCGCCCGGCGGGCGGCCTCCACAGCGGCCGGAACCTCGGCCGGTTCACCGTCGGTGGTGGGCGTGCTGGGCGGGGCGGGCGGGCATCCGTAGCGGGAGGCCAGCGCGGTGGCGGGATCACCGCCGGTCGCTTCCCAGCCCACCACCGCGTCGACGGAATTCTCCACCAGGCCCTTGCCATACAGTTCGTCCGCCGCCAGGCTGAGCACCGAGGCGTCGATCCCGGCACTGCGCAGCTGATCGGCCGCGGTATTGGCCACCGCCAGCGCGGTATCGTCGCCGGTCACCGCGCCGATCCGCAGCACCAGCGGTTCCCCGTTGCGGGCCAGCGAGCGGGGCCGCGGAGCCGGTGAGGTCGCCGATACCGGCGGCGGCTCCGGGGCGCGGCCGAACCCCGCCTCGGCCAGCAGCCCGAACGCCTGATCGGGGTTGAGACGCGGTGGTTCGGTCGGCGTGTACCCGGGATCGGAGGGGGAGAGCACCTGGGCGCGGACCGGTTCCACCCAGTTCCCGGTCTGTGCGCCGACCGTGGCCAGCAGCGCGGGATCGAGCAGCGCGAGAACCGCGGTCCGGACCCGGTGGTCGCCGAGTACCCCGTCGCGTCCGTTGAGGTTGAGCCGGAGCTGCCGGGACTGCGGCATGATCGCGGTGCGTACCGACGGGATCGCGGCCAGCTGGGCCTGGGTGGCGACCCCACCGTGGACCAGCGCCATCTGGGTGTCGCCGGTGCGCAGCGAATCGGCCAACTGGGCGGGGGTGCCGCCGCGGCGCAGCAGGATCTGGTCGGGGCGGGCGGGGGTGCCCCAGTAGCGGTCGTTGCGTTCCAGCAGGATCTCGTCCCGGCCGGGATCGGCGGATTCGATGGTGAAGTTCCCGCCCGAGACCGGTATCTGCTCGACCAGCGTCCGCTGGAAGCCGCCCGGCGAATCCTTCATCAGATGCGACGGCAACAGGTTCGCGAAGAGCTGCGGCCAGGCCGGATAGGGCTTGTCGAACACCACGGACACCGTTTTACCGCCGCCGGAGGAACGGACCTCGGTGATGAGGCGGTACCCGGCCGGGTCGATCACACCGGGCTGCGTGATCATCTGCTGCCACAGGTAGTGGAAGTCCTCGGCCGCGATGGGCGCCCCGTCGGACCAGTTCGCCTGGTCCTTCAGCTTGTAGGTGACGGTGAACGGGGCCTCGGTGGTCACCGTCGCCGAATCGACCAGCGCCGTATCCGGAACCCACAGCGTGCCGCCGGGCAGCGCCGGGTCGGGCGTGGGCCGGAACGGGCTCGGCAGCACCATGGCCGCCACCGCGGCGGTCGCCGGGGACTGGTTCGACCGCAGATGCGGGTTGAAGCCGATCCCGATGTCGTCGATGGCGACCACCACCGTGTTCTTGGTCGGCTGCGCCGGTTCGGTCTTCGGGCTGTCCGTGCTGGCGATGGGCGGCGGCGGGTCGGCAGTGCATCCGGTCAGCACCGGAACGAGCACCGCCACGAGCACCAGCAGACCGCGCCACACCGCGCGCCTCCCCGAAATCACGTTCGGCACTCTACCCAAACCCGCGCCGGCCCGTCCGGGGGCGAAACCGCTTACAGCGCGGCCCGGTCGCGCGCCTTGCGGCGCGACAGCTCCCGGGCCCGCTCGTTGGCGGCCAGGGTGACCTTGCGCACTCGCACGACCTCCGGGGTGACCTCGACGCATTCGTCGGCGGCGCAGAACTCCATGGCCATTTCCAGATCGAGCTGCAACGGCTTGGCGAGCGTCTCCATCACATCGGCGGTGGAGGAGCGCATATTGGTGAGCTTTTTTTCCTTGGTCACATTGATATCGAGATCCTCGGCGCGCGGATTGATCCCGACGACCATGCCCTCGTAGGTCTCCGCGCCCGGTTCGACGAAGAACTGCCCGCGGTCGGCGAGCTGGATCATGGCGAAGGGGGTCACCGAGCCGGAGCGGTCGGACACCAGCGAACCGGTGTGCCGGGCCCGGATCTCACCGGCCCACGGCGCGTACCCGTGGGAGACGGCGTTGGCGATACCGGTGCCGCGGGTCTCGGTCAGGAAATCGGTCCGGAAGCCGATCAGACCGCGCGACGGCACGATGAACTCCATCCGCACCCAGCCCGCGGCGTGATTGTTCATCTGCACCATCTTGCCCTTGCGGGCGGCCAGCAGCTGGGTGATGGCGCCCAGGTACTCGTCGGGGCAGTCGATGGTGAGCTCTTCGTAGGGCTCGTGCACCTTGCCGTCGACCTGCCGGGTCACCACCTGCGGTTTACCGACGGTCAGTTCGAAACCCTCGCGCCGCATCTGCTCGACCAGGATCGCCAGCGCGAGCTCGCCGCGGCCCTGGACCTCCCAGGCGTCCGGGCGGCCGATATCGAGAACCCGCAGTGAGACATTGCCCACCAGCTCCTGATCGAGCCGCGATTTCACCATGCGGGCGGTGAGCTTGTGGCCCTGGACCCGGCCGACCAGCGGCGAGGTGTTGGTACCGATCACCACCGAGATGGCCGGTTCGTCCACCGTGATGCGGGGCAGCGCGACGGGCTCGTCCTGGTCGGCGAGGGTGTCGCCGATCATGATGTCGGGGATACCGGCGACGGCGACGATATCGCCGGCCACCGCGATCTCACCCGGCTGCCGTTCGACGCCGATCGTCTGCAGCAGTTCGGTGATCTTGACGTTCTTCACGCCGTCGGCGTGCATCCACGCCACGTTCTGCCCCTTGCGAAGTTCACCGTTGTGGATGCGGACCAGCGCGAGCCGGCCCAGGAAGGCCGAGGCGTCGAGGTTGGTCACATGGGCCTGCAGCGGCGCGGACGGGTCGCCCTTGGGGGCGGGGATGTTCTCCAGCAGGACGTCGAACAGCGCGTCCAGGTTCTCCGCGTTCGGTACCTCGCCGTTCTGCGGCTGTTCCTTGGACGCCTTGCCCGCGCGCCCGGAGGCGTAGAGCACCGGAAGGTCGAGGGCGAGTTCGGCCGCTTCGGCGGCGTCGTCGTCGAGATCGGAGGCCAGGTCCAGCAGCAGATCGTGGCTCTCCTCGACCACCTCGGCGATCCGCGCGTCGGGCCGGTCGGTCTTGTTGACCACGAGGATCACCGGCAGGCAGGCCGCCAGCGCCTTGCGCAGCACGAACCGGGTCTGCGGGAGCGGGCCCTCGGAGGCGTCGACCAGGAGCACCACACCGTCGACCATGGACAGGCCGCGTTCCACCTCGCCGCCGAAGTCGGCGTGACCCGGGGTGTCGATGACATTGATGACGGTGACGCTGCCATCCGGATGGTGCCGGTGCACGGCGGTGTTCTTGGCGAGAATGGTGATGCCTTTCTCGCGTTCCAGGTCGCCGGAGTCCATCACCCGGTCGACCGGTTCGGCCCGCTCGGCGAATGCGCCGGACTGCCGCAGCATGGCGTCGACGAGCGTCGTCTTACCGTGGTCGACGTGCGCCACGATGGCGACGTTGCGAAAATCGCGTGCAGACGACACGCCGGTTCCTCCTGCTGTTAACTGTTGCTTGCGGCCGGACCCTGCCACAGGGAGATTCGAACTCACCGGGCATCTGGGCCGGTTACACCCTACCGGGAACCCGGTGGCCTGCTGGCGCCGCCCAAAGGTAAGGGTATGCTAACCCGCATGGGCAAGGTCAAGGCGAGCGAGGTTTCGAGCCTCAAGCCGAAGAAGAAGTGCTGTCGTAAAAAGACGCGCTGCGTGAAATGCCCTGTGGTCATCATGCGGATGAAACGCCTGGAGGCCGCGGGCGCCTCCGGTAAGGAACTGAAGAAGGGCCTCAAGAAGGCGCGCGCCGCCTGAGGGAGAGGCGTGGGCCGAGTTCTCGCTTCGACGGCCGATCTCCGCCTGCGCTCCGGCGTCCGGCACGAGTTGGGCATCCGGCGATCGCGAGGCCCGGCAACCGGCCGGGGAAGGTCCGGCAGTCGGCGATTCGAGAAGTAGTCGGCCGGTCGGGGAGGGACCGGTCGCGGTTGTAGGGGGCTGATTCCGGGGTACCACGACAAGATGACCACACCTTTGCTCTCCGAATCCGAGATCACCGCGGCTCTGGAAACCCTGCCGGAGTGGAGCCGGGCCGGTGACGCGCTGACCCGCACGGTGGAGGCCGCCACCTTTCCCGCCGGAATAGAACTCGTCCGGCAGGTGGCCGATATCGCCGAATCGGCCAATCACCATCCCGATATCGATATCCGGTGGCGCAAGGTCACCTTCACCCTGTCCACGCACTCCGCGGGGGGCCTCACGGCACAGGACGTGGCGCTGGCCCGGGAGATAGATCGGCTGGCGTCGTAGCGGCCCGGGCGGTCGTCCGGCCCGCCCAGGCGATCCAGCCGTAGCAGGCCAGCGCGCCGAGCACGTACACCGTGCCGAGCCAGGACCACACGCCCCAGCGGGAGATGGTCCAGATCGAATCCTGCAGGAACGAGAGCACCCAGGGCGCGCCGATCAGTGTCGTCACCAGCCAGTATCCGGCCAGTATCCGCGCGCCGGGCACCGCCCGATACGGGCCGTAGAGCAACCAGAGCACGGTCGGCAGCAGCCAGCCCCAGTGGTGCGACCAGGAGATGGGCGAGACCAGCAGCCCGAACAACTGCACGATCAGCACCGTGCCCAGCAGATCGTCGCGGCGTAGGGCACGCCACGCGCACCACCCCAGCGCGGCCGCGACCGCGACCCCCGCGATCCACCACGGCCCGGTACCCACATCGCTGCCCAGCAGCCGGCTCTGCGCGCCGCGCAGCGACTGGTTCCATACCGAGCCCACCGGGCCGATCCGGTCGGCGTCACCGAGCAGGGTGCCGAAATAGCGGCGTGTCTCCTCCGGATTGATCAGGAAACTGGCCGCCACGGTCAACCCGAAGACGACCGCCGACCAGGCGGCGGCGGCCCAGCGGCGCCGCGCCACGAAATAGAGGCCGCTGATCGCCGGGGTCAGTTTGATACCCGCGACCGCGCCCACGAGGGTTCCCGACAGCCACCACCGGGAACTGCGTATCGCGACCATCACGCCGAGCATCAGGAAGACATTGACCTGCCCGTAGTCGATCGTGGTGCGCACCGGCTCGAACCAGAGGCCCACCGCCGTCCACGCCACCATGGCGGTGCGCCACCGCGCTTCGCGCAGGGCGTCCCGGCCCAGCATCAGTTCGAACGCGATCCGCACCACCCAGTACAGCGCGGTGACGATGGCGAACAGCCACAGCATGGCGACCACGGTGAACGGCAGGAAGTGCAGCGGGAAGAACACCACCGCGGCGAACGGCGGATAAGTGAAGGGGAGGGGGAAATCCGGCGTCTTCTCGGCGTAGGTGAAATCGTAGAGATGGTCGGTCAGCAGAGCCGCCGACCCGTCGACATAGACGTGCAGGTCGACGAGGTTCATCCCGTTCGGGGTCAGCAGCATCCACAGCAGCCGCGCCAGTACGGTGATTCCGAGCGCCACCAGGGCCAGGCGATACGGTACGAACCCCCGAATGTCGGTCCGGGCGCCGCTGGGCTGAGTCAATACACGAGCTTTCGAGTCGGTCCGGGCCGGCCGCCGGACCCGGTGCTGTTGGGCGCGTCGCCGGTTTTTCCGGCCCGGAATACATTAACCCCACCGGTTTCCGCGCGAACGTGAGCCTGGTGCGTGCTCCGGGCTCCCGACGGCAAACATCGCGCACGGTCTCCGGTAACCATCGAGCAACCGATGAGTCACGACTGCGCATTCGCCTCATTTTTCACACTGGTCACTCGTGTTACCGGCTACTGTTCAGTAGCACAGCGAATTGGGGCTCGCAATCCCGACCCCGGTGCTGTACAACGCGCGTCAGTGTCCTTAGAGTGACCCCGAAACGACGGCTTTTCAGCGTCGCCCAGATGTACCCGAGGTAAGGACGGCTAGACCAGTGCTTCGCACCCGAGGATCGCGGATCGCAATGTCCGCGCTCGCCATTGCGGCGGGCGCCTCCCTCGTGGCGCCCGCGACAGCCGTCGCGGCCCCTGCCACCGAGGCGTCGGTGAGCAGCGTCCCGATGGTCCCCGAAGGGGTTCCCGTCGACGTTCTCGCCGCCCTGGCCCCGGCCATCGTCAACGCACCGGCCCCGGCGGCCAAGGACGTCGCCGCGCCGGGCAGCCCGCAAGAGGCCATTCTGTCCCAGGCCCGCGCGTTGCTGGCCGCCGTGAATCTGCCCCCGCAGATCAAATCGACGCTGGAGCGGGTCATCACGTTCCTGGACGGCAGCGGCGGCGGTGGGCCGGAGATCCCGGAATCCGGGCCGGCGATCGCCCAGTTCCTCTATCCGACCATCGGTAAGGGCTGCATCGCCCCGTCCGGTGACTCGGTCGGTACCGCCCTCGCCGTCCCCGGCCCGGCCCAGCTCCCGCCGCCCGGACCGGCCGCCGGGCAGACCGGTTTCGTCTTCACCGCCCTGGGCACCGAACGCCCGACGGCGGAGCAGGTGCAGCCGATGACGGTGCAGTGGCGCAACCTCGACACCGGTGAGGCCGGCTCCCAGCCGCTGACCGACGAGGCCAAGATCAATCCCGATGGCCCGGCCACCCTCTCGGCCATCGCGAACACCGGCACCGGCCGCGTCGTCGCGGTGATCGGCGGCGGACTCACCACCCAGGCCACCGAAACCGAAACCCGCAGCTGCACTTTCATGCCGACCATCGGATTCTTCACCGTCGGCTGAGTCGACCGCGCTTCCACGGTGGGACCGGGGTCCTTCGTGACCCCGGTCCACTTCGGCTCTCGGTCCCTGCGCTCCTTCGCTGTGCTGTTCCGAACCCGGGCATGCCCCGATCGCGGACGAAGAACCATCCGGAGCGAACGGAAGGCACGCGCCGGCGCACTCGCGGGCCCGGGTGGGTTCACGGCACCGTGAGTGGTCACCGGCTTCCGGACGGCCGACCGCACCCGCAGATCGCGCCGCGTGGCCCCGCGAGAAAAAGGGATCCGTGGCTTTCCCGATGACCCGGCCGGCGCCGGAACATCGGTTCGTGGCGTCCCGCGTGTGGTGCCCGGCTGTGGTAAACCGGGGTGATGGCGACTGTCGAAAGTTCGCGCAAGGCCGGAATCCGGAGTCGGCGCTCCTCACGGTCGATTCTGTCGATCCGCTCCGAGGGGTCGATCCTGTCCATCGGCTCCGCGTATTCGATCCTGTCCATCGGAAGCGTGGGGTCGGTGCTGTCGATCGGGTCTCTCGGCTCGTTCGGTTCGGCGATCTCCAGTGGATCCTTCCTCAGTCTCGGCTCGGCCCTGTCCGGGCTGTCGCGATGGTCCCTGCTGTCCTGGAAGGGTGATCACGCGACTCCGGATACCCGGCCCGGCCTGCGGGTGGTCGCCGACGAACCGGATCTGCGGGAGTCGGCCACCCGTCACTGCCAGACCTGACACTCCGAAGTAACCGGTGGTACCGCCGGCGCACCCGGATCGATCGACGTGCGCGTTGTCCGTAACTCATGTCTTCCGCGTTTGGTCGGCATCGGCCGGGCGCCCGCTCGTGCCGCCGGCGGCGATGCGATCCAGGACGGTCCAGGCCTGTGCCAGCGGGATGTCCTGGATGAGGTACAGCTTCTTACCCGCTGCCGTGGCGGCACCCACCGTGGCCAGGCCGGCTCGGCGCTGCCAGAAGGTCTGCCGCACAGTCCAGCCGATGATGCCGGGCGCTTCGAGGCAGGTACGTTCGCGGTCGAGGGAGCCGGCACGGACCACCAGCCAGGTGGGAGAGCCGGCGGTGGCGGGGACGACCACGTGACCGAGGCCGCGGTAACGGTCCTCGGCGAGCAGGGCGCAGACCGGTGCCAGAGCGACCGGCAGCAGCCACCACCACAGCGCGACATCCCGGCCCAGCGCGCCGGCGAGGAGCAGGGCCGCCGCGGTGAGCGGTACCGGCCAGCAGGCCCGGAGGTAGCGGCGGCGCCGGGCGGCCGGGCCGTGCCGGGTCAGCGGAATATCGGCGAGGGCGGCCGACTGTGCCACGGTCGCGGCGGTGTTCGCGTTCCGATGCGGACTCAGCAGCCGGGCCAGGGTCCGTTCGACCGCCGCGCGAGGAGATTGCGGCAGGATCTTCTGGCGCGGGTTCTCGCCGGTCATCACCGCTTCCAGCTGCGCGGCCCCGGCGCGGCGCAGCAGCAGCGGTTCGCGGATGGTGGCGCCGCGCAAGCGTGCGGTGTCGAGGGTGATCCGGCGCAGCGTGAACAGTCCGCGACGGATCTGCAGGGTACTGCCGTAGTCGGTGACGCGGAGTCCGTGATAGGTGGCGAGGTAGTGCGCGCACGCCGCCACGCTGACGACGACCACCAGGACGATCAACGCCGCGAGGACGGCGAGCAGCAGCGACAGGACCCCGAAATCGCGCACTGTGTCGACGGTGTCGTGGGTGATGCTGATCTCGGCGGCACCGAGCCCGAACTGCGCCAGTAGGCCGAGTGCCGAGGCGGCGAGCGCGAAACCGGTCAGCGACAGCGGCGCGTATCGGACCCAGCCCGGCTGCCAGTGGCCGATCTCCGCACCCGGCTCTGCCGCGGGAACCGCCGTACCCGCGGCGGGACGGTGGGCCGGAGCGGGATCGCCGGGAACGGTATGCGGTGTACGGGTGTGGGCCAGCAACTCGGCGCGCAGCGGCCGGACGTGTCCGGCGGCGAGGGCGTCCAGCCTGAATCGATCGCCGGCGTCGGCTTCCTGCCCGGTGCCGATCACCACCACGGCCAAGCCCAGGACCCGGTGCAGCGGGTCGGCCTCGATATCCACCGACCGGATGCGCGCCCGCGGTACCGCCAGTCGTCTCCGCCGCACCAATCCGGTGCGCAGTTCGACATGGGTCGGTCCGACCCGGTAGGTGGTGGTGAACCAGAGGGTGAGCGCGTACGGGACCACGAATACCAGGCCCAGCAGGCTGTAGAGCGGGTTACCGGAGCTGACGCCCAGAATCACCGCGCCGATCACGGCGGGCAGGAACTTCACGATCTCCTGGATCGGATGGACCAGCAGCATCCGGCGATCCAGGCGCAGCCACGGCGCGACGGCGCCGGGGGCGCTCGCCGCCTCGGTGGACGGGCCCGGAACATCCGCCGGACGCGGTCCTGTCATGTGGCGTCACCGCGGTGACGTGCCGCGATCTCGGTCAGCCGGGTCACCGTCCGCTCGGCGACCGCACGCTCCAGCAGGCTGATGTGCACCGCACCCGCGGACGAGGCCGTGGTCACCGTGACCGTCGACAGGTCGAGAATGCGTTCCAACGGGCCGCGTTCGGTGTCCACGGTCTGCACCCGGGAGATCGGCGCGACCCGGCTCTCCAGGGTCAGCCAGCCCGATCGGGAGTAGACGGCGTCCTCGGTCACCTCCCAGCGATGGACCCGATACCGCCAGCGGGGCACCACGAGGGTGGTGAGCGCGGCCGCGAGGACCACGGCGACCGCGACGGCCGCCTGCCAGGTGCGGCGATCGGGGTCGAAGGCGACCCACCCGAGCAGCACGGCGAATACGCCGAGCCACGACAGCGCGATCTGCACGGTCCACAGCGTCTTCGCGCGCGGACTGGGCCGCCACGACGGATCGGCCAGAACGTCGGGTGATCGTGGCGGGCTGTCCGGCGACATATATTCATCGTCGCACGGTTCGACCTGCGGCCGACTGTCCAGAGATGGCGACCATCGAGCACATACCCGGGTCACCGGAGCGCATGTCTCGCCCGTCCTGCCGTTCCGGCCCGGCCGGATGGGCGCCATTCCGGTCGGGGCCCGGTTCCGGTGCGACGGAGCGTGTGCCGCCGGTTCTCATGGAACGGCGACCATCGAGCACCTACAGTGACGTGGGCCTACCCGGGTCGGCCGAGGTGAAGGTCTACTCGGGTCTTTCCGGACTGCCGGACGGCGGGTATCCATGGCCGGGGTTACGAGAACCCCGGCCCCCGCCGGAGGCGGGCCGTCGAACACAGCGCCGACCTGCACGGAATAGCCCGGCCCGGACCGCGGTTGTGAACGCTCAACGACCTGGGAGGAGACAGTTCCGGATGTGTGCCGCATGATCGAGGGCGTGACCGAACTACCCGAACCGACCGTCCCGACTCCCGTGCCGACCCCGTCCGCCATGCGCCGGGCGCTGCGCCGGGCACGTGACGGGGTCACACTGAATGTCGACGAGGCCACGGTCCTGTTGCACGCGCGCGGTGACGACCTTGCCGACCTGTGTCGTAGTGCCGCCCGGGTACGCGACGCCGGGCTGGCCTCGGCCGGGCGACCCGCCACGATCACCTATTCGCGCAATGTCTTCATTCCGCTGACTCATCTGTGCCGCGATACCTGCCACTACTGCACTTTCGTGACAGTGCCGGGCAAGCTGCGCGCGCAGGGGCGCGGTATGTTCCTGGAACCCGACGAGGTGCTCGATATCGCGCGCCGCGGCGCCGAACTGGGCTGTAAGGAAGCGCTGTTCACCCTCGGCGACCGGCCCGAGGCCCGCTGGCCCGAGGCCGCGCAGTGGCTGGACGAACGCGGCTACGATTCCACCCTCGACTATCTGCGCGCGGTGTCCATCCTGGTGCTCGAGGAGACCGGGCTGCTACCGCATCTGAATCCCGGGGTCATGTCGTGGGAGGAGATCTCGCGGCTGAAACCGGTGGCGCAGTCGATGGGCATGATGCTCGAGACCACCGCGACCCGGCTGTTCACCGAGAAGGGCAACTGCCATTACGGCAGCCCCGACAAGGACCCCGCGGTACGGCTGCGCGCCATCACCGACGCGGGCCGGCTCTCGGTGCCCTACACCACCGGAGTGCTGGTGGGTATCGGGGAGAACATGGCCGAGCGGGCCGACACTATCGCCGCTATCCGCAAGCAGCACAAGGCCTTCGGTCACATCCAGGAAGTGATCGTGCAGAACTTCCGGGCCAAGGACGATACCGCCATGCGGCACGCGCCCGACGCGGACTTCACCGAGTTCCTGGCCACCATCGCGGTCACCCGCCTGCTGGTCGGCCCCGACGTCTCGGTGCAGGCGCCGCCGAACCTGGTGTCCGGCGAGGAATGCCGGGCCCTGCTGGAGGCCGGCATCGACGACTGGGGCGGCGTCTCGCCGGTGACCCCCGACCATGTGAATCCCGAGCGTCCCTGGCCCAATCTCGACACGCTGGCCGAGATCACCGCCGCCGCCGGTTTCGAACTGGTGGAGCGGACGTCGGCGCACCCGAAGTACGTGCGGGCGGGTAATCCGTGGATCGATCCGCGGATCGGCGCGCATGTCGCGGCCCTCACCGACCCCGAGACCGGACTGGCGAAGCCGGGGGCGCTTCCGGTGGGTCTGCCCTGGCAGGAACCGGACGAATCCTGGGAGTCGGCGGGGCGTATCGACCTCAACACCGAGATCGATACCACCGGCCGCAATACCGATACCCGCAGCGATATCGACAACGCGTTCGGCGATTGGGACACCGTCCGCGAACAGGTCCGCGATCTCGCCGCCGCACCCCAGCGGCTGGACGCCGACGTCCTGGCCGCGCTGCGCGCCGCCGAACGGGATCCGGCCGGTCTCACCGATGCCCAGTACCTGGCACTGGCCACCGCCGACGGGCCCGATCTGGAAGCCGTCGCGGGTCTGGCCGACCAATTGCGCAGCGATGTCTGCGGCGACGACGTCACCTACGTGGTGAACCGCAATATCAACTTCACCAATATCTGCTACACGGGCTGCCGGTTCTGCGCGTTCGCGCAGCGCAAGGGCGACGCCGACGCCTTCACCCTCAGCACCGACGAGGTCGCCGACCGGGCCTGGGAGGCCTATGTCGACGGCGCGACCGAGGTCTGCATGCAGGGCGGTATCGACCCCGATCTGCCGGTCACCGGCTACGCCGATCTGGTGCGCGCCGTGAAGGCGCGGGTGCCGTCCATGCACGTCCACGCGTTCAGCCCGATGGAGATCGTCAACGGCGCCTCCCGCGGCGGGGAGAGCGTCCGGGACTGGCTGACCGCGCTGCGCGAAGCCGGGCTGGACACCATTCCCGGGACCGCCGCCGAGATCCTCGACGACGAGGTCCGCTGGGTGCTCACCAAGGGCAAACTGCCGGCCTCCGCCTGGATCGATGTGGTCACCACCGCCCACCAGGTCGGGCTCCGGTCGAGCTCGACCATGATGTACGGGCACGTCGACAACCCCAGCCACTGGGTCGGGCACCTGCGGGTGCTGCGCGGTATCCAGGACGAGACGGGCGGTTTCACCGAATTCGTCCTGCTCCCGTTCGTCCACCAGAGTGCCCCGCTCTACCTGGCCGGCGCCTCCCGCCCCGGCCCGACGAACCGCGACAATCGCGCCGCGCACGCCCTGGCCCGGATCATGCTGCACGGCCGGATCGACAACATCCAGACCAGCTGGGTGAAACTCGGTACCACGGGCACCCGGGTGATGTTGCGCAGTGGTGCCAACGACCTCGGCGGTACCCTCATGGAGGAGACCATCTCCCGGATGGCGGGTTCGCAGCATGGTTCGGCAAAGACGGTGGCCGAACTCACCGAGATCGCCGAGGGCCTCGGGCGGCCGGTCCGGGAACGCACCACCACCTATGGGGTTCCGCCCGAGAGGAGAGCGGCCCCCGGCCTGGAACTCGTCTAGGTGCGCAACTCGCGTGAAGGCGCGCAGCGACCGAGCGCAGTAGTGAGGATCGTGGCCACGAATCTCCGGTCAGGCGACGCCGGAAGAGGCGCCGAGTATTAGGGCAGGCTCACCGGGCGTAGCCTGTGGGGCGCCAGGGATACTTGTGTGCGGGCGCAGTTACCCGGAGAAGGAAGACTTAGGAGCGGGAGTGACGTACATCATCGCCGAACCGTGCGTTGACGTGAAGGACAAGGCGTGCATCGAGGAATGCCCTGTGGACTGCATCTACGAGGGCGGTCGCATGCTCTACATCCATCCCGACGAATGCGTTGACTGTGGTGCGTGTGAGCCGGTCTGCCCGGTCGAGGCGATCTTCTACGAGGACGACACGCCCGATCAGTGGAGCGGGTACGTCAACGCCAACGTCGACTTCTTCGACGAGCTCGGCTCGCCGGGCGGTGCCACCAAGCTGGGCAAGGTCGATTTCGATCCGCCGTTCATCAAAGAGCTGCCGCCGATGGCGGACGAGTAGAGCATTCGCACGATGAGCACCGAGGTCACCGAACGTCGCCGGGTGAGCGCGGCCCTGCCCGATTTCCCGTGGGACACCCTCGCCGAGGCCAAGGCGCGGGCGGCCGCGCACCCGGGCGGACTCGTCGATCTGTCGGTGGGTACGCCGGTCGATCCGGTCGATCCACTGATCCGGACGGCGTTGAGTTCGGTCGCCGTAGTGCCGGGTTATCCGACCACGCACGGCACGCCGGAGTTGCGTGCCGCCGCGGTGGCCGCGTTGACACGCCGTTTCGGTATCACCGGGGTGCCCGAGGCGGCGGTGCTACCGGTGATCGGCACCAAGGAGCTGATCGCGGGGCTGCCGCGGCTGCTCGGGCTGGGGCCCGCGGACCTGGTGGTGATCCCCGAGGTCGCCTATCCGACGTACGAGGTGGGCGGACTGCTCGCCGGGACCCGGATCCTGCGCGCCGACGGACTCACCCGGCTGGGCCCGGAGACTCCGGCGCTCATCTATCTCAACTCACCGTCCAACCCGACCGGCAAGGTGCTGGGTGTGGAGCATCTGCGAAAGGTGGTGGCCTTCGCGCGCGAGCGCGGTGTGATCGTCGCCTCCGATGAGTGCTACCTGGGGCTGGCCTGGGAGGAGCCGGCCGTCTCGATTCTGGACCCGCGGGTCTGCGACGGCGACCACACCGGTCTGCTGGCGGTGCATTCGCTGTCGAAGACGTCGAATCTGGCGAGTTACCGGGCCGGGTTCGTGGCCGGTGATCCGGAGCTGGTGGCCGAGTTGCTGGAGGTGCGCAAGCATTCCGGCATGATGGTGCCCTTCCCGATCCAGGCGGCGATGGCGGCGGCGCTGGGCGACGATACACACGAATCGGTGCAGCGGGAGCGGTATCGGGCCCGCCGCGAGATCCTGCGGTCGGCGCTGCTGGATGCCGGTTTCCGGATCGACCATTCCGGGTCCGGGCTGTACCTGTGGTCGACTCGCGGTGAACCGTGCCGGGCCACCCTCGATTGGCTGGCCGAACGCGGCATCCTCGCGGCTCCGGGCGAGTTCTACGGTCCCGCGGGCGCCGAGCACGTGCGTATCGCATTGACCGCGACCGACGAGCGCATCGAGACCGCCGCGCAGCGACTGCGCGGTTGACCTGCCCGCGCGTCCGGGGCGGCCGTGCGGTAACGACTCCGCAGAGATTCGCGCGTCGAGTTCGGGCAAGGCCGGGCGGGCGGCGCTAGCCTGGGGTATGGACGCTGTCACAGTTGTCCCCACCCCCGGTAACGAGCCGGTGCACACGTACGCGCCCGGAAGCCCCGAGCGGGAACGGTTGCTCGGCCGGCTCGCCGACCTCTCCGACAGCACCGCCGAGATCCCCCTGGTCATCGGCGGTAAGCATTGTCCGGGGATCGGTGCGCGGCGGGAGATCGTCGCGCCGCATCGACACCGGCAGGTACTCGGGACCTATACCGACACCACGCATACCGAAGCCGCCGCGGCGATCGAGGCCGCCCTCGCGGCCGCGCCGGACTGGCGTGCGCTGCCGTTCGACGAACGTGCCGCGGTGCTGTTGCGGGCCGCGGACCTGCTGGCCGGACCGTGGCGCGAGACTCTCGCCGCGGCGACCATGCTGGGCCAGTCGAAGTCGGTGGCGCAGGCCGAGATCGACGCACCGTGCGAACTGGTCGACTTCTGGCGGTTCAATGTCTCCTTCGCCCGGGGCATCCTCGCCCAGCAGCCGCAGTCGAGTGCGGGGGTGTGGAACCGGCTCGACTACCGCCCGCTGGAGGGATTCGTCTACGCGATCACTCCGTTCAATTTCACCGCGATCGCGGGCAATCTGCCGACCGCGCCCGCGCTCATGGGCAATACGGTGGTGTGGAAACCCTCACCCACCCAGACGCTGGCCGCCTATTACACGATGAAGCTGTTGGAGGCGGCCGGTCTACCACCCGGTGTGATCAACATGGTCACCGGTGACGGGCGGGAACTCTCCGAGGTCGCCTTGGCCGACCCCCGACTGGCCGGTATCCATTTCACCGGTTCGGGCGCCACGTTCCAGTATCTGTGGGGCCGGGTGGGCGCCAATATCGGGCGCTACCACGGCTATCCACGGATCGTGGGGGAGACCGGCGGCAAGGATTTCATCGTCGCGCATCCGTCGGCGGATCCCGCCGCCGTGCGCACGGCCCTGATCCGCGGCGCCTACGAGTATCAGGGCCAGAAATGCTCGGCCGCCTCGCGTGCCTATCTGCCGCGCTCGCTGTGGCGGGAGATGGGTGACGATTTCCTCGGTATCGCCGAGGGTCTGAGCTACGGCGATATCACGGATCTGTCGAATTTCGGTGGGGCGGTGATCGACCGGCGGGCCTACGACAAGAGTGTGCGGGCGATCGAGCGGGCCCGATCCGCCGGGGTGGAGGTGCCCGTGGGCGGTACCTACGAGGACAGCGAGGGCTGGTTCGTCCGTCCGACCGTACTGCTCACCGACGATCCGCGCGACGAATCGTTCGCCACCGAGTACTTCGGTCCGATCCTCTCGGTGTACGTGTACGACGACTCGCAGCCCGACGCCTACCGGACAGTTCTCACCGAGGCGGAATCCGCCGCCCCCTACGCCCTGACCGGTGCGGTCTTCGCGCAGGACCGGCAGGCGATCGAGCAGGCCGCCCAGCTGTTGCGGTTCGCGGCCGGCAACTTCTATGTCAACGACAAACCCACCGGCGCGGTCGTGGGGCAGCAGCCCTTCGGCGGAGCACGGGCCTCGGGCACCGACGACAAGGCGGGATCCCCGTTGAACCTGTTGCGCTGGGTGGCCCCGCGCACGCTGAAGGAGACCTTCGTCCCGCACACCGACCACCGCTATCCCCATATGGAGCGCGAATGAGCGGCCCGTCCCGCTCCGGTGCGCGGCCCGCGGACCTGCCGGGCCCCGACGGGGAGTTCCGGTGAATCCGCTGCGTCCGGCGATCCTCGCCGTCGCCGGGTCGGACCGGATGAAACGGACTCTCGCCACGAGCCCGGCCACCGCGGCGATGGTCCAGCGCTTCGTCCCCGGGGAAGCCCGGTCGGATCTGATCGCCGCGGCCCGTGCGCTACTGATGAGCGGGCGGGCGGTGAGCGTCGACTTCCTGGGTGAGAACACCACCGACCGCGCGCAGGCCGACGCGGCGGTCGCCGAGTATCTGGCATTGATCAACGATCTGGCGGCGTTGCCCACCACCGAGGTGCCCGCCGGGGCCGCGCCGCTGGAAGTGTCGGTCAAACTGTCCGCGCTCGGGCAGGCGCTGGGCGCCGACGGCCCGGCGATCGCCACCGAGAACCTGCGCACCGTGTGCACCAAGGCCGCCGAGGCCGGCGTGTGGGTGACCGTGGACGCCGAAGACCACACCACCACGGCCGCCACCCTGGCCACCACCGCGCGGGTCCGGCCGGATTTCCCCTGGCTGGGCACGGTCATCCAGGCCTACCTCTACCGCAGCGAGGGCGACTGCCGCGACCTCGCCGACGCCGGCGCCCGGGTGCGCCTGTGCAAGGGTGCCTACCGGGAACCGGAAACCGTCGCCTACCAGCGACGGGTCGATGTGGACCGCGCCTACCTGCGCTGCCTGCGGGTCCTCATGCGTGGCGCGGGCCGCCCCCTGGTCGCGTCCCACGATCCGGTGGTCCTCGCGGCGGCGGCCGATCTCGCGACGATCACCGGTCGTCGCCCCGGCCGGATGGAATACCAGATGCTGTACGGCATCCGTACCGACGAACAGCTGCATCTGGCCGACCGTGGGGATTTCGTCCGGGTCTATGTGCCCTACGGGCACCAGTGGTACGGATACCTCATGCGCCGGCTCGCGGAACGGCCCGCCAACCTGGCCTTCTTCCTCCGCGCGCTGGCCGGCCGGTGAGAGGCCGCCGATACACACACCTCAGACGAGGGGTTTGCCTTTGCGGATCCGGCGGCGCATATCCCACAGGTAGTAGTTCATCGGGAACTGGCGCAGGATCCGGGGCTGAATCTTCAGACCCAGGCCGATGAGTTTCATGGTGCGGTCGAACCTGCGCTGATCGTCGGCGGTCCAGGTGAGATGCATCTTCTCCCGGATCTGCGGCGGCAGGCAGCCGGTGACGACGAACCGGTGGAAGCGTGCCGACACCCACTGGATCGGGCGTGCCACCATCTTCAGATCGATGAGGTCGTCGAAGTAGGCGCGGGTGGTGTCGTCGATCCCCAGGGCGTCGAGATTCTCTTCCCAGAACTGCCAGAACGCGGCACGGTCGGCGGGCCACATCTCCGGTCGTACCTGCAGAGTGGTGCCGAGCCGGATGCTGTGGGCGTAGAAGGTATCGGCGGTCGGCTCGTCCATCGGGCCCCGGACCTTCTCCAGGAGGTCGACGAAGCCGAAGTACAGGCAGGCGGCGACCCATAGCTGGAGTTTCGGGTCGAAGGCGTTGTACTTGACCGGGCTGGTGGGTTTGGTGCGGATGTGGCGATGGGAAGTATTGACGGCGAGCCGGTAGGCGTCGCGTTCCTCGTCGCTGCCCAGCATGGCGACGGCGAGATAGGTGAGGGTGGTGCGGAGCCGTTTGAACGGATGCTCCATCACATTGCCGCTCTTGACGTCGCTCTCCATCACGCCGTAGGCGACCGGCCGCAGGCCCAGCTGCATGATGACGTTCGCGGTGCCGCCCAGGAACGCGGTGACTCCGACGATGTGATCGTTCATATCGAAGTCGGGTGCGTAGAGCCGCTGGGGTTCGGGATCGTTCATCGGAGCGGGCCGGGGAGCGGTCATCGGTGACCTCTTTCGTATGAGAAGATAATATGATAACCATCTCATTCTCTCGATGTTGCGTCAACCGCCCCCGCAATTGTGCGATGCTTACCGTGTCATTGCATCGCCGAGCGCGGGAAGGTGCCGAGATGGGTGCGCTGGCTCAACTGTTGCCTCTGGTGCGAACACCACGCCGAGATCAAGATCAATCCGTGCTGTCCGCGGCGTTGCAGGCTTTCCTCGACTTCGGGATCAAGCGCACGAGCATGGTCGAGGTCGCCCGGCGCGGCGGCCTTTCCCTGGCCACACTGTACCGGCGGTTCTCCAGTAAATCGGATCTGATCCAGGCGGTCGGATTGGCGCAGACCCGCGATTTCATCGAGGGTGTCGATGCCGCGGTCGCGCAGCAGATCGAGCGCGAGGCAGGCGCCGAGGAACAGATCGTGGAATTGTTCGTCGCGTTCCTGGCCGGACTGCGCGGTAACGAACTGCTGGATCGGCTGCTGAACACCGAACCGGAGATCGTGCTGCCCTACCTGACCACCCGGGGCGCCCCGGTGATCGAATTGGGCCGCGATTACGTCGCCGAATTCATCACCCGCCTCCAAGGCGAAGGCAAACTGCCGGCCTACGATCCGTTGCCGCTGGCCGAAATGATCGCGCGGACCGCGCTGTCGCTGGCGCTGACAGCGCAAACGGTTATCCCGCTGGACGACGATATCGCGGTGCGCAGATATGCGCGTGATCATGTGGCGGTCTCGTTCCGGGTGCCGGGCCAGGTCACCGATTCCTGATAATCGAACACGCTGCTTTCCGTATCGGTGAATTCGAATCAGACCAGTTTCAGTCCGAACCTGCGCCGGATCCGGAAATCGAGGAGATAGGCGTTCACCGGGAAAGCGCGCAGCGGCGCCGGCAGAGTCGCGGAGGCGCGGCCCAGTCCGCGGAGCATGCGGCCGAACCGGCGCTCGTCCTCCGCCGTCCAGTCCATGCCCATCTCCGCGCGCAGATGCGGTGGTAGGAGGCCCGCGGTGACCCAGCGGTTGAAGCGGCCGCCGAGCAGTCGCACCGGGCGCGGAAACATCTTCAGATCGACGATCTCGTTCAGCAGGTCCCGGACCGGTGGATCGATCCTGGTCCTGGCCAAGTTCTCGGTCCAGTAGCGGTCGAAGGCCGCCGGATTCGCCGGCCAGGACTCCGGCGGCACCTGCAGGGTGGTGCCCAATCGCGCGGAATGCCGGTAGATGGTCTCCTCGAGTTCGGCGTCCGGCCGGCCGTGCATCCGCTCGCGGATATCGCGCGCTCCCCAGTAGAGGCAGGCGGCAACCCACAATTGCAGACCGCGGTCGAACGCGTTGTAGCGCACCGGGCTCTGCGCGTTCGAGTGCACCTGCCGATGCGATGTGTCGACGGCGTTTCGATAAGCGGCCCGTTCGGTGGGGCTGCCGAGCAGGGCGACCGCCAGATAGGTGAGTGTGGTGCGGGTGCGTTTCACCGGATGCAGGGTCAGTTTCCCGCTGTCGACCGGGCTTTCCAGAACTCCGTAACCGACCTCGGGGACGGCGAGCTGCATGATGACATTGGCGGCCGCGCCCAGTATCGCGGCACCGTCGATATAGGGCCGGAAATCGAATTCCTCGTCGTTCACCGCACCGGCCGAATCGGCCGGTCCATCGGCGGAGCCGGATACGGGCGGCCCCGCGGCGGGTGTGCTGGTCATGGACGCCACCGTTCGAGGGCTCGAGAAAGCTGACGATTCACCTTCTCGCCGCTGCCCATATGTGTCAAGAGACGCCGGAATGAATCGAACCAGTCACCGCGCGGGACGGGACGTGGTACGACAATGCGAACCGATAAAGTTTCACTGTCGCCCACGGAATTCACGCCGCACGAAAACGCGAACCGCCACCCGGCGAATCTCCCGGAATTCTCCGGCCAGGTGCCCGACCGCCGGCTGCGGCCGGGGCAGTAGTTTGGGCGCATGTCCTACGGCCACCGCCTGCTCAGCTCCCTCGACCCCCTCGCCGTCGCCGCGGGCGCCGATATCCCGGACGTCGTGACCATCGACGGCGCGATATTGACCCGCAGTGATCTGCTCGGGGCGGCCACCTCGGTGGCCGAACGGGTCGCCCGGGCCGAACGGGTCGCCGTGCTGGCCCGGCCGACGGCGACGACGGTGCTCGCCGTGGTCGGCTGTCTGATCGCCGGGGTCACCGTGGTGCCGGTGCCGCCCGACTCCGGGCCGGCCGAACTCGACCATATGCTCACCGATTCCGGCGTGCAGGCCTGGCTCGGCGACGCGCCGGAGGGCACCGACCTGCCGGTGGTCCCGGTCCGGAGACATGCGCGTTCCTGGCACACCTATCCGGAGCCCGACCCGGCCGCACCGGCGTTCGTGCTCTATACCTCCGGCACCACCGGCGCCCCCAAGGGCGTGGTGCTGAGCCGCCGGGCCATCGCCGCCGGCCTCGACGCGCTCGCCGACGCCTGGGCCTGGACCGCGGCCGATGTGCTGGTCCACGGCCTGCCGCTGTTCCATGTACACGGGTTGATCCTGGGTCTGCTGGGGCCGCTGCGGGTCGGCAGTCCGCTCGTGCACACCGGGAAACCGACCCCCGCGAACTACGCGGCCGCCCGCGGCACGATGTATTTCGGCGTGCCGACGGTCTGGTCCCGGATCGCCGAGGACCCGGCCGCGGCGGAGGAACTGGCCTCGGCCAGGCTGCTGATCTCCGGAAGTGCCCCGCTGCCGGTGCCGGTGTTCGAGCGGCTCGCCGAACTCACCGGGCATCGGCCCGTAGAACGCTACGGGATGAGCGAAACCATGATCACCCTGTCGGCCCGGGCCGACGGCGAGCGCCGGCCCGGCTGGGTCGGCGTACCGGTGCACGGTGTCGAGACCCGGCTCCGGGACGAGGCCGGACAGCCGGTACCGCACGACGGCTCCGCCATCGGCGGTCTCCAGGTACGCGGGCCGATGCTCTTCGACCGCTATTACGGCCGCCCCGAGGCCACCGCCGCATGCTGGACCGCGGACGGATGGTTCCGCACCGGCGATGTCGCCGCCATCGACGCGGGCGGCTTCCATCGGATCGTGGGCCGTGAATCGGTGGATCTCATCAAATCCGGCGGCTACCGGATCGGCGCGGGTGAGGTGGAGACCTCCCTGCTCGGCCATCCGTCGGTCGCCGAAGCGGCCGTCGTGGGCCTCGCCGACGCGGACCTGGGGCAGCGCATCGTCGCCTTCGTGGTCCCGCGCGACCCGGCGCCGGTCGAACGGGAACTCATCGACCACGTCGCCACGGAACTGTCGGTGCACAAACGGCCGCGCGAGATCCGCTTCGTGGATTCGCTCCCGCGCAACGCCATGGGCAAGGTCCAGAAGAAGTTGCTCGATTAGTGGCGCCGTCGGGCCGGTGTCGCCTGCTCTTGACCTCAATCTCGATCGAGGTTTTACGGTTCGATCATGAACACGACGCTCACCCGGGACCATATCGACTACCTCGCCGGACAGCGGCTCGGCCGGCTGGCCACTGTGGCGCCGGACGGGGCGCCGCAGAACAATCCCGTCGGGTTCCGCTACAACCCCGACCTCGGCACCATCGATATCGCGGGCTGGAATATGGGCCGCTCCCAAAAGTTCCGCAATCTCGCGCGCAACAACCGGGTGGCCTTCGTGGTCGACGATATCGCCTCGGTCCAGCCGTGGCGGGTGCGGTGCCTGGAGATCCGGGGCACCGCGGAAGCACTCACCGATACGGTCACCTACATCGGTCCGGGGGAGAGCGAACTCATCCGCATCCACCCCGAACGCGTGCTCGCCTTCGGGCTCTGAGCCCCGCCGCCGGACCTAGTTGTGGGCGTGCAGCGCCTCGTTGAGTTCGATACCGGTCCCGGCGCGCGGCACCACTTCGACGGCCCCGGTGCGCGAGTTGCGGCGGAACAGCAGGTTGTCCTTGCCGCTCAGTTCGGCCGCCTTCACGACCGTGCCGTCCGGGCCGGTGACCTTGGTGCCGGCGGTGAGGTAGAGACCGGCCTCGACCACACAGTCGTCGCCGAGGGGAATGCCCAGTCCGGAGTTGGCGCCGAGCAGTGATCGCTCGCCGATCGAGATGACGGTGGTGCCGCCGCCGGAGAGGGTGCCCATGGTGGAGGCGCCGCCGCCGATATCGGAGCCGTCGCCGACGAGCACCCCGGCCGAGATCCGGCCCTCGACCATGGAGGTGCCGAGGGTGCCGGCGTTGAAGTTCACGAAGCCCTCGTGCATCACGGTGGTGCCGGCGGCGAGGTGCGCGCCGAGGCGGACCCGGTCGGCGTCGCCGATACGGACACCGGACGGGACCACGTAGTCGACCATCCGCGGGAACTTGTCGATGCTGTACACCGTGACCGGGCCACGCGCGCGCAGTTTGGCCCGGGTGGTCTCGAACCCCTCCACCGCGGCCGGGCCGTGGTTGGTCCACACCACATTGCTGAGCAGGGCGAACTGGCCCTCCAGGCTCACCCCGTGCGGTCGGACCAGGCGGTGGGAGAGCAGGTGCAACCGCAGATACACATCGTGCGCGTCCACGGGGGCGGCGGACAGGTCGGCGATGGTGGTGCGCACCGCGACGACCTCGACGCCGCGTGCCGCGTCGGGACCCACCAGCTCGGCGAATTCGGCGGGCGCGGTGGCGAGGCGTTCGGTCCCGGTGTCACCGAACTCACCCAGCTCCGGACTGGGGAACCAGGTGTCCAGCACGGTCCCGTCCGGGGTCACGTTGGCGATGCCGATGGCGGATGCTCCCTGAGTGCTCACGACACGGAAGCCTACCCACCGGCGGTCCGCCACGGTGGGGCCCCTCTACGCTCGTACGCTGTGACACTCGACCTGCACGCCGACCCCATCGCACTCACCGCGGCCCTCGTCGACATCCCGAGCGTTTCCCGGGACGAGGCCGCGATCACGGCCGCCGTGGAAACGGCGCTGCGCACCCAGACCAGCGGTTTCGAGGTGTTGCGCCGTGGCAATGTGGTGCTCGCCCGGACGAACCGGGGGCTGCCGACCCGGGTCGTACTGGCCGGGCATCTGGACACCGTGCCGATCGCGGACAATGTGCCGGGCCGGTTCACCACCGAGGACGGCGCCGAGGTCTTCTACGGCTGCGGTTCGGTGGATATGAAATCGGGCGACGCGGTGTTCCTGCATCTGGCCGCCACCATCGCCGAACCGGCCCACGACCTGACCCTGATCTTCTACGACTGCGAAGAGATCTCCGCCGAGTTCAACGGGCTCAACGCCATCGAGCGGGAAGTACCGGAATGGCTGGACGGCGATCTGGCGATCCTCGGCGAACCCTCCGGCGGCTGGATCGAGGCCGGTTGCCAGGGCACACTGCGGGTCCGCTTACGGACCGCCGGGGTGCGCGCGCATTCGGCCCGCTCCTGGCTCGGCGACAACGCGATCCACCGGTTGGCGCCGATCCTGGCCCGGCTCGCGGACTATCGAGCCCGGGAGGTCGAGATCGACGGCTGCCGCTACCGCGAGGGGCTTTCCGCGGTCCGGGTCGGCGGCGGGGTCGCGGGCAACGTGGTGCCGGACGAGGCCGAGATCGAGGTGAATTTCCGGTTCGCCCCGGACCGTTCCGTGGACCGGGCGATCGACCATGTGCGCGAGGTGTTCGCGGATCTCGACCTCGACCTGGAGGTCACCGACGCGGCCGCCGGCGCGCTGCCCGGACTCACCGCGCCCGCGGCACGCGGTCTGGTCGACACGGTGCGGGCGCACGGGTCGGCGGGCGTGCGGGCCAAGTACGGCTGGACCGACGTCTCCCGGTTCGCCGCCCGCGGTATCCCCGCCGTGAACTTCGGCCCCGGTGATCCCAACCTCGCGCACAAACGCGACGAGCACGTGCCGCTGGCCCAGATCACCGCGGTCACCGAGATGCTGCGCCGCTACCTCACCGGTCCGGCCTAGCAAGCTCCACCGAATCCCCGGCCGCTCGCGGAGTCGGCACGGATCGTCGGCCGTCCACGACGGTTCCGCGGTGAGTGCTGTCCCGATCCGTTCCACGCTTTCGGTGCCGAGTTCAGCGAGGTCCTCGAAGGTCGGCCCAGGGGGCCTCGACCCCGCGCGCGCCGGCGCGCCAAATACACTGCGGCCATGTCAACCGACGCCGCCGAATCCGGGATGGTCGGCAAACCCAAGGCCCGCTACCGCGGGCCCATCATGTTCCGCCGGGAACGGACCCCGCGGGGCACCACCGCCGATCAGCATCTGCTCGATCAGCGCAGCGACAGCGACTGGGTACACACCGACCCGTGGCGGGTGCTGCGAATACAGGCCGAGTTCGTCGAAGGGTTCGGCGCGCTGGCCGAGGTTCCGCGGGCGGTGAGCGTCTTCGGTTCGGCACGGACCGAACCCGGCAACCCGGAGTACCAGGCCGCGCGCGACCTCGGCGCGGCTCTGGCGACCGCCGGTTTCGCGGTCATCACCGGCGGTGGCCCCGGCGTGATGGAAGCGGCCAACCGCGGGGCCTCCGAGGCCGGTGGTTACTCCATCGGATTGGGCATCGAGCTGCCGTTCGAACAGAGCCTCAACGACTGGGTCGATCTGGGAATCAACTTCCGCTACTTCTTCGTGCGCAAGACGATGTTCGTGAAGTACTCCCAGGCCTTCGTCTGCATGCCCGGCGGGTACGGCACCCTGGACGAACTGTTCGAGGCGCTCACCCTGGTGCAGACCCGCAAGATCACCCGGTTCCCGATCATCCTGTTCGGCAGCCGGTACTGGGCGCCGCTGGTCGACTGGATACGCGAGTCCCTGGCCGCCGACGGTCGTATCTCCCCGGGCGATATCGACCTGCTGCACGTCACCGACTCGGTCGAGGACGTCGTGCGCATCATCGAGGAGTCCGAACCGGGCGCCGCCACCATCGAGAAGGTCGGCACGGAGGACGAATGGTGACCCCACGGCCCTTCGCGGTATGCGTGTACTGCTCGGCCAGCACCACCGACGCCGACCAGCTCGAACTGGCGGCCCGGGTGGGCAGCGAGATAGCCCGGCGCGGGTGGCAACTCGTATCCGGTGGCGGACACGTCTCCATGATGGGTGCGGTGGCCACCGCCGCCCGGGCCGGCGGCGCCAACACGGTCGGCGTCATACCCAAACACCTCGTCCACCGAGAGGTGGCCGATGTGGACTCCGACGAACTGGTCGTCACCGACACCATGCGTCAGCGCAAACAGGTGATGGAGGACCGCTCCGACGCCTTCCTCACCCTCCCCGGTGGCATCGGCACCCTCGAGGAGTTCTTCGAGACCTGGACCGGCGGTCACCTGGGCCAGCACAACAAGCCGATGGCCATCCTGGACCCCGCCGGGCACTACAGCGGCCTGTTCACCTGGCTCGCCGAACTCCACGACCGCGGCTTCGTCCCGCAGGAGGCACTCGACCGCATCACGGTCACCCCCGATCTCACCGAAGCCTTCGCGGCACTGAGCAAGGACTCGGGTCAGTGAGCCGGCCCGGGGCCGGGCAGCCGGGCGGCCGGAGGTGCTCGGCGGTTGCCTCCTGGGGTCGGTGCCCAGAGGTCGGGTGAAGCGCGGGTCTCGGGCGCTGAACGGTGGGACCGAGGGGGCCTCGGCCCCGTGCGCACGCGCGCGCCATAAACTCAGCTCATGTTCGAGCCCGTCCGGCCGTCGCCGACTCTCTGCGGCCGGACCGTCGCGACGGATCGCGCGCTGGTGATGGCCATTGTGAACCGCACCCCCGATTCCTTCTACGACCGCGGTGCGACCTTCGGTGATTCCGCCGCGCTGGCCGCGGTGGCGCGGGCGGTGGACGAGGGCGCCGATCTGGTCGATATCGGCGGGGTGAAGGCGGGGCCGGGGGAGCATGTGGACGCGGTCGAGGAGTCGCGGCGGGTGGTGCCCTTCGTGGCGGCGATCCGGGAGGCCTATCCCGGCCTGTTGATCAGTGTGGATACCTGGCGGTCGGAGGTGGCGCGGGCGGCGGTGGCCGAGGGGGCGGATCTGATCAACGACACCTGGGCGGGTGCGGATCCGGAGTTGGTGCCGGTGGCGGCCGAGACGGGGGCCGGGATCGTATGCAGTCACACGGGCGGCGCGGTGCCGCGTACCCGGCCGCATCGGGTCCGGTACGCCGATGTGGTGGCGGAGGTCACCGATACCGTGGTGCGGGCGGCGGAACAGGCCGCGGCGGCGGGCGTGCGCCGGGATTCGATCCTGATCGACCCGACCCATGATTTCGGGAAGAACACCTATCACGGGCTCGCACTGTTGCGGGCAGCGGACGTTCTTGTTAAAAGCGGGTGGCCGGTCTTGATGGCGCTGAGCAACAAGGATTTCATCGGAGAGACATTAGGTGTCGGACTTTCCGAACGGCTGGAGGGCACATTGGCGGCAACAGCCTGGGCGGCCGCGGCCGGTGCACGCGTTTTCCGCGTGCACGAGGTCGCCGCGACCCGTCGTGTCGTGGACATGATCGCCGCGATCCAGGGCATCCGGCCCCCCGTACGAACTCTGCGAGGTCTCGTATGAAATTTTCCCATCACGAGCCCGGCTGGGCATCGACCCACACGTGGGACGCCCCCGACTGGTCGGTGACCGAACTGGTCGCCGCCAAGGCCGGCCGCACCGTCTCGGTGGTGCTGCCCGCGCTGAACGAGGAGAGAACCGTCGCCGAGGTGGTGGCCAGTATTCGTCCGCTGCTGGGCACACTGGTGGACGAGCTGGTAGTGCTGGATTCGGGGTCGACCGACGCCACCGCCGAACGCGCTCGCGCGGCCGGCGCGGAAGTGATCACCCGGGAGCAGGCCGTACCCGAACTGGAGCCCTTCCCGGGCAAGGGTGAGGTGCTGTGGCGTTCACTGGCGGTGACCAGCGGTGATCTGGTGGCATTCGTCGATTCCGATCTGATCGACCCGGACCCGGCCTTTGTGCCGAAGCTGCTCGGTCCGCTGCTCACGACTCCCGACCTGCATCTGGTGAAGGCGTACTACCGGCGGCCGCTGCGGCACGGCGGCGGGGTGGACGCCCACGGCGGCGGCCGGGTGACCGAGCTCGTGGCCCGGCCCCTGCTGGCCGCGCTGCGGCCGGGCCTCACACAGGTGTTGCAGCCGCTGGGCGGTGAGTACGCCGGGACCCGGGAGTTGCTGACGGCGGTTCCGTTCGCGCCCGGGTACGGCGTGGAGATCGGGTTGCTGCTCGATACCTACGACCGGCTGGGCCTGAGCGCGATCGGTCAGGTCAACCTGGGGGTCCGTACCCATCGCAATCGTCCGCTGGCCGATCTCGGTGTGATGAGCCGGCAGATCCTCGGTACGGTGCTGGGCCGCAGCGGGGTCCCCGATTCAGGGGCCGCGCTGACCCAGTTCCCGTTGATCGGGGACGAGTTCACGCCGCACAGCACCACGGTGGATCTGGTCGATCGGCCGCCGATGAGCACCATCCGGCCGGACGTCGCGGCCGCGTGAGCGAACGGGCCCGCACCGCGGCGCCCGCCGGCGTCAGTGGGTCGGGTCCGGCTTCTCCGCCGGTGGTTCGTCTCCGGTTTCCGGGGGCTGCTCGGCTCCGGGCTTCTCCGCCGGTCCGGTGCGGGCTTCGTCCTCCGGGGGCGGTTCGGCCGTGGGCTCCTTTGCCGTTCTGCCGTGACCTGTGGGTTCGGCGTCGCCGGTGCCGGATGCGGATTTCCCGGCGGGCGGGACCTCCGGTCCGGCATCGGTCGCCGTGGGCGGTGTGACGACGGCGGCAGCGGGACGGCCGGCTGCGGCTGCCGAGTCCGCTCCGGCTTCGGTGCCGCCGGTGTCCGGTCGGTGTTCGCCGGGCTCCTCGGCCGCCTCCTGCTCGGTCACTTCCTCGTCTGCGGGTTCCTGTTCGTTTTCCAGACGCGCGCGGAGTTCGGCGACTGTCACATACTCGCTTTCGGCGGAATGCGGGGCGCGCAGCCACAGGACGAGAGTGATCAGCAAGCCCACCGCGACCAGGGCCACCGCCAGGATGATCCACGCGTTCACCTGCGCCTCCACGAATTAACTTTTCGGAGCCGACAATCGCCACTGCGCACCATAGGGGTGCCGGGTAATGCTATGGCTATCGAATCATCGGACCCGGGTAACCGGTCGCGGTAAAAGAAATCGGCCTACTGCGCACCACAGTAGCAATTCTTCGACCAGCTAATATTCGCTGCCGCTATCGGTCTTCCGGCGTGTCGGCAGTGCCGGCCGCCGGTCATTCGCGGTGGACACGGGTCACGGTCAGCGCCGATGGCGTACCGCCTGCGGGCGGGAATCCACCGGTTCGTGGAGATAGACGGGGGTGAGCAGATCGGCATCCACAGGCTCGCCCGTGGTGCGTTCGTAACGGACGCCGATCAGTACGGAGAAGCGACGGTTGGCCGCTCGTTCGTGCAGGGTCGCCAACCGGGTGGCCAGCAGCCGGACCGCACCGAGCGAACCCGGCGGGTGCAGGCCGTCGAGAACCAGGATCGACCCGCGACCGTCCGGGCGCGGGAGCCGCGCGAGATAGGCGATATCGTGCGGTTCCGGGCCGGCGGGCCGGTAGATGCGCCGGGCCGCGCGGTCCTCGATACCGCGGCGGCTGTCCCCGGGGCGCGCCACCGCGCGGCGCAGGCGTGGGTCGGCGGCGATGAGATGTCGCAGGCTGGGCGACAGTTCCGGGCCGCCGATCACGATGAGGCCGTCCCGGAGCAGATCGATCGGGCGTCCCGGGGCGAAGGGTTCGATGGTGACCGCGAAGCCGAGTTCCCGTAGCTGTTCGGCCAGCCGGGGTGCCGCCGCGGGGTCCGGGGCTCCGATCAGCCTGCCCGCGCGGGTATCCGGGACCAGCAGGGTCAGTGGGCCGTGCCCGAAGAACAATCCCTCCGGTGCCGGACCCTGGGTGCTCACCTGGTGGATCCGGGCGCGGGAAAGGCCCGCCGCGGCACCGATTCTGGCGAAGGTCCACCCTTCGGCGTGTAACTCACGGATCACCGCGCGCCGAATTCGGGTGAGTTCGTTGATGGTCTGCTGAGCCGCTGCGACGCCTTCGGTGGCGGCCTTGAGTCGCTCGACTTTGTCTTCGATCGCGAATATTCGCGCCACGTCATCGGCCGACATGTGCGAAGTCTAGACAGGGAGACGCTCAATGGCGTCTAGACTGGTTGACGATCAGGTGGCGTCGGTATCGATCGGGGGACGTTCGTTGTGCTCCAAGGGTTTATCCAACTTGGGCATAGGGTAATCGGGCATCCCGCTGTGTGTCCCCAGCACATTCTTGCTGTCGGGCAGGGCGCCGTCGAGATCCTTGAAAAGGGAATCGTCGCCGTTCAGGAGATGTTTCGTCACCACCGAACGCGGTGACATACCGCGTAATTCCTGGAGATCGGCGAGTGGTTTACGCAGCTCCTCGAATTCGGGCCCGAGTTCGGACCGCAATTGCGAGGTCGCCCCCGTGGCGTAATCGCGTACTTGGCGCAGGCTGCGCGCAGTCCACCGCGCGGCGCCGGGCAGGCGCTCGGGACCGAGGATCACGAGGGCGGCGACGAGTAGCACGAGCATCTCGCCCCACCCGATACTGCTGAACACTCCTACAGGCTACCCGGCGCCGCGACCAGCGGGTCAGTCGGAGGCCAGCGTCACCGGGATGTCCACCTGCCGGCCTTCTCGGATGAGTTGGACGTTCACCGTCTGGCCGATCTTGTTCGCCTGAACCGCCACCACGAGTTCGTCGGGATTGGTGACTTCGCGGTCGCCGATCCGGACGATCACATCGCCTTCGACGATCCCGGCGTTCGCGGCCGGGCTGCCCGGTTGGACATCGGCGACTTCGGCACCGCTCATGACTTCGTTGGCGACGGTCTTCTGCCGGGCGCTCACCCCGATCATCGGGTGATGGATCGACCCGTCGCGGATGAGGGTCTGCGCCACCTGGGTCATCTGGTCCACCGGGATGGCGAAGCCGAGGCCCACCGAACCGCCGCTCTCGCTGCGGATGGCGGTATTGATACCGATGACCCGGCCGTCCGCGTCCACCAGTGCGCCACCGGAATTACCCGGGTTGATCGAGGCATCGGTCTGCACCGCGTCGATCACCGCTTTGGTATCGCTGCCCTCGCCTTCGAGCTTCACCGGGCGGTGCAGCGCGCTGACGATGCCGGAGGTCACGGTTTTGCTCAGGCCCAGCGGTGATCCGATGGCCAGCACCGCGTCCCCCACTTGCACGTCATCCGATTTGCCCAGCTGTGCGACGGTGAGATTTTTCACATCTACCTTGAGTACCGCGAGATCGGTCTTGGGGTCGCGGCCGACGATCTCGGCCGGTGTCCGGGTGCCGTCGGCGAAGGTGATCTGGATCCGGGCCCGCCCGGACTGGTCCTGCGCCGCCATGGAGATGACGTGGTTGTTCGTGACGATATAGCCGTTGCCGTCGATGACGACCCCGGAGCCGGTGGCGCCGTTGTCGCCGACGGTGGTGCGGATGGACACCACCGACGGCAGTACCGCGTCGGCCACCTGAGCGATCGGACCGTGCGGCTGATCACTGTCGGTCTGTTCGAGACTGACCTTGCGAGAGGTCAAAGTCGAGGCGGTCTCCGCGGTCAACCGGCCGACCAGGCCCCCGACCAGCCCGATCGCCAGCGCGATCGCGCCGAGGGCCAGCAATGCCTTGGGGGCGACCCGGGACCCGAAGAGTACCTGCCGGGCGGAGAGTTGCTCGGCGCGGGGGAGTTCCCGCGCGGCCGGTGTGGCGAGCGCCGGAGCGCCGAGCCGGGCCGCCGAATCCGGGTCGCGCCAGGGGTCGGCCGGGCTGGCCACCGGTTCGCGCTCGGTTCCGGCGTCGGGGTCGCGCTGGAGGTGTTCGGTGGAACCGGGTGGCCGGCCGAAAGCCTCTTCCAGCACGGCGCGCGGCGGTCCCTTCGGGGCCACCCGCGTCGCGGAATCGGTCTCCGGGGGGGCCGGGCGTGCGGCGAAGGATCCGGATTGACCCGCGGGCCGACGGAAGGTGTGCGCGGTATGTGAGTCCACATGGGGTCGATAGACCGGCCGCGGAGCCAGCACCGGCGCGTCGGGCGGGCGCAGACCGCCGTTGTCGGTCGTCGTGCCGTTTTCGTCCGCCGAATCAGCGTTATCGGCAGGGGAATTCTGCGTCGGTTCGGAACTCACGCGGCAAACTCTACTTGCGCCACCACACCGACCACCGGAAGCTGTCGAAGGTTGCCGAGAAAGATTGGCTCGAGAAGCCGAATACCGCCTCGTTACGCTGATTTCCGGCCGAATTCCGCGATTGCGCGCCGGTGGGCGGTTCGGCGAGGGGAATGCGGGACAGGGTGTCGTGCAGCCCGGTGGGAATCGAGACCTGGGACGCGCGGCGCAGGGCGATCCGCGCCTGCTGCTGCGCCTCGACCTCGGCCGCGCATTCCGGGCATACCGAAAGATGCTGGGCCGCACGCAGATAAGGATTCATCCGCAGTTCGCCATCGACGTAGGCGGCGACTGCCTCGCTCGCCAGATGCTCGGTGGAGTGGAACTGCGGGGAACGACGACCGGGCGTTTCGGAGTCGCCACTCATTCGCTGCCCATCCTTCCCGACCGGTATCACAAACTGCTGTGATCCCGGTGTCATGATCGCAGGATCACCCGAGGCTCGCCTCGGCGGCGAAACGCTCCTCCACTCCATTATGCGCAAGATACTCGCGCAGTGCCTGCCGGCCGCGATGGATTCGACTACGCACGGTGCCGAGTTTCACGCCGAGCGTCGCGCCGATCTCCTCGTAGGACAGTCCCTCGATATCGCAGAGCACGACCGCGGCACGGAACTCCGGCGCCAGCGAGTCCAGCGCGGACTGGAGATCCGGATCGAGCCTGGCGTCGTGGAAGACCTGCTCGGGGCCCGGTCCGTCCGCGGGGACGCGATCGTAGTCCTCGGGTAGCGCCTCCATCCGGATCCGGCTGCGCCGGCGGACCATGTCCAGGAAGAGATTGGTGGTGATGCGATGCAGCCAGCCCTCGAAGGTGCCGGGCTGGTAGTTCGACAGGGACCGGAAGACCCGGATGAAGGTTTCCTGGGTGAGGTCCTCGGCGTCCTGGGCGTCACCGGAGAGGCGGTAGGCCAGCCGGTAGACCCGGTCGGCGTGTTCGCGGACCAGTTCGTCCCAGGTGGGCATCACGGTGCGGTCGCCGGTGGCGTCGAAGGCGGCGGTGCCGGTGAGCGGCAGCATGCTGTCGAGCTCGGACGGCGCATCGGCCAGGACGGCCTGGGCGGCGTCGTAGTCCTCGGCTCGCTCGTCGGTAATGGACATATCGGGCACCTCCATCAGGGCGTCCGGTGGAGCGGGGTCTTCGGTCACCGGGTCGTGGTGCGCGGCTACCTCCGAATCCGGCCCGGTAAACGGCCGCGGGCCGAATTCCTCCGGCCCCGGCAGGCCGTGCCCGGCGGACGTCGCCGAACGGTCGGCCCGGGGCAGTTCGGGCAAGGTGGCGGACTCGCGTGCCGCATCGACCATGTGGATGGTGACAACCTCCTGATCGGGACCGAGGCGTAGGCTCGAATACGCGGCCCGTTGTTCGGGCCGTCGTTCATCGGGTACAACGGTGGATCGGTACTCCGTTGTTCCCGTCCGTGCGCTCGGTCGGCTGGTCTTGCGTAGCCCACACTCTTCCGTCTCCCGGTGTGGGGCGGTTATGGGGATCCTGAGGGACACCTGAGAATGTTGCGACCAGCATCGCCGCGTTTGGCATAGCCTCTTGGGCGTGGCATCGAACCTGGAGCTCAATCTCGCCTACGTGGAGGAATCCGTCGTCGAGGACGAGGTACTCGTCAGCGCCCGCGAACGGGCCACCGAGCTGGGCGTGGCTCCGGTACCGCCGTCGGTCGGCGCGCTGCTGAGCATGTACGCGCAACTGCTGGACGCGCGGGCGGTGGTGGAGGTGGGTACCGGCGCCGGGGTCAGCGGATTGTGGCTGCTCGACGGGATGCGCGAAGACGGCACGCTCACCACCATCGATTCCGAACCGGAACATCAGCGGGCGGCCAAGGAGTCGTTCCGGGCCGCCGATATCCCGCTCGCCCGGACCCGGCTGATCAACGGGCGCGCGCTGGACGTCCTACCGCGGCTGGCCGACGGCGCCTACGACCTGGTGTTCCTGGATGCCTCGCCGATCGAGCACCCGCAGTACATCGCGGAGGCGGTGCGGCTGCTGCGGGCCGGCGGAGCCGTACTACTGCACAATGCGCTGCTCGGCGGCCGGGTACCGGATCCGGCCAATCGCGACGCGGCCACTCAGGCGGTGCGGTCGGCGACCCGGTGCGTGGCCGAGGATCCGGGTCTGACCAGTGTCCTCATCCCGCTCGGTGACGGGTTGCTCTGCGCGTCCAAGGGCTAGTCTCGCGCGGTTGCCGCCACTGCGCTCCCGGTCGTATCGGGCCGGTCACCGAGGGCGGCGGGCGCCCCGGTGCTGAGCCCGGGTCCAGTGGTCGTCGCGGTTGCGGTCGCAGTCGGAGTCGTCGTCGCAGTGCCGTCACCGTCCTCGCGCGGCGCCGGATCTCGGTAGTGAGCTGACCGCGCGGGTCGTCGGAGTAGGCCTGGCCGCGGTCACGCCTGGTGCGGCTCCGGTGTGGATCCCACCGGCCGTACTCGGGCCGCCCGCACAGTCCGCGTCCCGGCGCGCCGAAGGTCGCGTCCGGCCGGCATCCGCCCGCGTGGGGCGGTATTGCTGTGATGTTGCCCCGAGGGTTCGGCCGTCTCGGTCGAGATTACGGTCCAGCCGGGCGATGGTTGCCGGGCGAGGGCCGCTGCGGACAGGGGGCTACCGCCGACGCGTGGGCGACGGATGGGATCCGGTGTGCAATGGCCTGGAATCAAGCCTGTGAACTGCTGGTTTGTTCTGCTCTGCGCCGAGTCGGGCGCCGGGCCGCAACGTCTTTACGGAATCTCTACGGCGCCGCCCCTTGCGAAGTGATTGAACGTGTGTTTAACGTATTGAACATGCGTTCAAGCGATGATCTGAATACGCGGGCCCGGATCCGGGACGCCGCTCTCGTCCTTTTCGGCGAGGCGGGCTTCGGGGTCGGTGTACGCGCCATCGCGGCGGCCGCAGGGGTGTCGCCGGGCCTGGTCAACCACCATTTCGGCTCCAAGGATGGGCTGCGGCGCGAATGCGACGATCATGTGCGCGCGGTGATCTGGGAGTCGAAGATGAGCTATATGAACCGGCCGTCGTCGGGGAATCTGCTGCAGCAGCTGGCCGAGATCGAGGAGTTCGCGCCGATCATCGCCTACCTCATGCGCAGCTTCCAGGCGGGCGGCGACCTCGCGGTACTCATGTTCGAGCACATGGTCGAGGACGTCGAGCAGTACCTGGAAGCCGGTATCGCCTCCGGCGCCGTGCGGCGGCCGCGGGACCTGAAAGCGATGTCGCGCTATCTGGCGACCATCAACGGTGGTGGCATGCTGCTGTTCATCCAGCTGCGGGCCGGAGCGTCGGGCTCGATCGACTACCGGCAGGCGCTGCGGGAGTACGGCGACCAGATGTTGCTGCCCGCCCTGGAGATCTTCACCGAAGGGTTGCTGCCCGACTCGACCATGCTCGACGCCCTGCTGGCCGACGCCGCCGCAAAGACCGAGCACGGTGTACCGCCGCCGCCGGACGCACCGGTCGCCGGCCACACGGATGCGCCGGACGCGGCCGCGGCCGCCGCGCACCCACCAAGAACGCCGTCGCCGGCACCGACCGCCGGCGACGCGCACTGAGCCGGCGCGGCGTCCGATCCGCCGCGCCCGCGAACCTCTCCATCAACGCTCTATCTCTCTGTCCCACGAGGAGACACGATGATTTCGGCAATTCGGATCCGGGATCTGCACAAACACTTCGGTCCGGTCCGGGCACTGGACGGTCTGGACCTGGAAGTGTCCGAGGGTGAGGTCCACGGATTCCTGGGCCCCAACGGCGCCGGTAAGTCCACCACCATCCGGGTGCTGCTGGGCCTACTGGCCCGCACCTCCGGCGAGGTGGAGATGCTGGGGCGTGACCCCTGGGCCGACGCGGTGGCACTACACCGCGAGCTCGCCTACGTGCCGGGGGATGTGACCCTGTGGCCGTCGCTGAGCGGCGGCGAGACCATCGACCTGCTGGCCTCGATGCGCGGCGGACTCGACACCGCGCGCCGGGCCGAACTGATCGAACGCTACGAGCTCGATCCCCGGAAGAAGGCCCGCACCTACTCCAAGGGCAACCGGCAGAAGGTCGCGCTGGTCTCGGCTTTCTCCTCGCACGCGCGACTGCTGCTGCTGGACGAGCCCACCTCCGGCCTGGACCCGCTGATGGAACAGGTATTCCGGGAATGTGTCGCCGAGGCGGCCGAGCGGGGAGCGACGGTGTTGCTGTCCAGCCACATCCTCTCGGAGGTGGAGGCCCTGTGCGAGCGGGTCACCATCATCCGGTCCGGGCGCACGGTGGAGAGCGGCACGCTGTCGTCCATGCGGCATCTGAGCCGCACTTCCATCACCGCCGAACTCACCGGCGATCCCGGTGATATCGCGGCCATGCCCGGGGTGGCCGATGTGAGCATGGACGACCACACGCTGCGCTGCCAGGTCGACGGCGAACATCTGGCCGAGCTCATCCGCGTCCTCGGCGATACCGGCGTCAGCAGCCTGACCAGCCGGCCGCCGACGCTGGAAGAACTGTTCATGCGGCACTACTCGATCAACGGCCGGGAGGCCGGCGAACTGGAAGAGGCGCGGAAATGACAACCGCCGTCGCCGGAGCACGGCACAGCGTGCTCCCTACGAGGACCGGCCGCACCGGCTTCACCGGGACCACCCGGCTGCTGCGCCTGTACCTGCGCCGCGACCGGATCGTGGCGCCGCTGTGGATCCTGCTGTTGTCCCTGCCGTTGGGCGGGGTCTACGTGGCCAGTATCGAATCGGTGTATCCCACCGCGGCCGATCGCGCCTCGTTCGCGGCCACCGTCCTGGCCAGTCCGGCGCAACTGGCGATGTACGGCCCGATCTACAACACCTCGATCGGTGCGGTGGGCATCTGGAAAGCCGGGATGTTCCACACCCTGATCGCGGTGGCCACCATCCTCACCGTCATCCGCCACACCCGGGCCGAGGAGGAGACCGGGCGCAGCGAGATCCTGGCCTCCACCTCGGTCGGTCGTTACGCGAACCTGACGGCCGCCCTCCTCCTGGCGCTGGGCGGCTCGCTGCTCACAGGGCTGCTCGGCGCGGTGAGTCTGACCGCGACCGATGTCCCGGCGAGCGGATCACTGGCCTTCGGGCTCGCGCTGGCCGGATCCGGGATGGTATTCGCGGCCGTGGCCGCGGTGACGGCGCAGGTCTGCACCGGCGCGCGGCTGGCGCGCGGACTGGCGTTCGCGGTGCTCGCGGCGACCTTCACCCTGCGGGCGGTCGGTGACGCCCGCGCGGGAGCGGGGCCGGTGAGTCCGCTGACGTGGCTGTCCCCGCAGGGGTGGTCGCTGCAGGTGCGGCCGTACGCCGGGGATCGCTGGTGGGTACTGGTGCTGCATCTGATCCTGCTGGTGGTGCTGCTGGTCGTGGCCTACGCGCTGTTGCGCCGCCGCGACGTGGGCGCGGGCCTCATCGCGGAACGGCTGGGGGCGCCGGCGGCGGGTGCGGGCCTGGCCGGTCCGTTCGGCCTGGCCGTGCGGCTGCAGCGCGGCACGCTGCTGGCCTGGACGATCGGGGTCGGTCTCTACGGCCTGGTGATCGGCAGCGTGGTGGCCGGTATCGGGGACAGCTTCGCCCAGAACCAGACGCTGCGCGATCTGATCACTCGGATGGGCGGCTCCGAATCGATCGAGGATTCGTTCATCTCCTACGCCTTCACCATGCTCGGGGTCGCGGGTGCGGCGTACGCCGTCTCGGCGACACTGCGGTTGTTCAGTGAGGAGAACGGGCACCAGGCCGAATCGGTGCTCAGTGGTGCCGTCGGCCGGCTGCGCTGGGCCGGCAGCCATCTGATGTTCGCGCTCGGTGGGCCCGTGGTCATCATGCTGACCGCCGGGTTGCTCGGGGGCGTGGCCTACGGCCTGGCCAAGGACGATATCGGCGGCGAACTGCCCGGCGTACTGGCCGCGGCGCTGGTCCAGCTTCCGGCGATCTGGTTCTTCGCCGGGGCGACCCTGGCGCTGTTCGGGCTCATGCCGCGCTGGACACCGGTGGCCTGGGGACTGCTCACCGCCACGATCGCGGTGTTCCTGCTCGGTTCGTTCTCCGGCGCGCCGCAGTGGTTCCGCGATCTGGAACCGTTCAGTCACGCGCCGAAGGTACCGGGCTCCGAGTTCACCGCCACCCCGGTCGTCACGGTCACCGCGATCGCCGCGGTGCTGCTCGCGGCCGGACTCGCCGGAGTGCGGGGACGCGACGTCCGCTGATCCGCCGCCCAGGAGGTGCCCCCTTCCACCGGGAGGGGGCACCTCCGTGCCGGTCAGACCCAGGTGCCCTTGCCGACGGTCACCACGCCGCCGTTGCTGATCGCGAAGCGGGAGCGGTCGCGCTCGGAGTCCACGCCGATGATCTCGCCCTCGGACACCATCACGTTCTTGTCCAGGATCGCGCGCCGGACCACCGCGCCGCGCCCGATCCGCACCCCGGGCATCAGCACACTGCCCTCGACCGTGGCTCCGTCGTCGACCATCACATTGGCGCTGAGCACCGAATTTCGCACGGTCGCCGCGGACAGGATGCTGCCCGCCCCGACAATCGATTCCTGAGCCAGACCACCCCGCGCGAATTTCGCCGGCGGCAGATTCTCCGCGGCCCCCCGGATGGGCCAGTGCCTGTTGTAGAGGTTGAACACCGGATTCACCGACACCAGGTCCATATGCGCTTCGTAGAAAGCGTCGATGGTGCCGACATCACGCCAGTAGCCGCGGTCGCGGTCGGTGGCGCCGGGCACCTCGTTGTCCGCGAAATCGTAGACCGCCGCCTGACTCGCCGAGACCAGGCTGGGAATGATGTCACCACCCATATCGTGGTCGGAATCGGAATCCTCGGCATCGGCCTTGATCGAATCCACCAGCACCTTGGTGGTGAACACATAGTTGCCCATCGACGCGAAGGTCGAATTCGGGTCGTCGGGGATACCGGGCGGATGCGCCGGTTTCTCCAGGAAGCCGATTATGCGGCCGGATTCGTCGGAATCGATACAACCGAAAGCGCCCGCCTCACTGCGCGGCACCCGGATACCGGCCACCGTGACCCCGGCCCCGGAATCGATATGGTGGGCCACCATCTGCTCGGGGTCCATCCGGTAGACGTGATCGGCGCCGAAGACCACGATGTAATCCGGATCCTCGTCGTAGATGAGATTCAGCGATTGCATGATGGCGTCGGCGCTACCGGTGTACCAGCGCGGACCGAGCCGCTGCTGGGCGGGAACCGGAGTGATGTACTCACCGGCGAAACCGGACAGCCGCCAGGTCTGCGAGATATGCCGGTCCAATGAATGCGATTTGTACTGGGTGAGCACACAGATCCGGAGGAAACCGGCATTGACGAGATTGCTGAGGACGAAGTCGATGAGGCGGTACGCGCCGCCGAAGGGGACGGCCGGCTTGGCCCGGTCGGCGGTCAACGGAAAGAGTCGCTTGCCCTCGCCACCGGCGAGCACGATTCCTAGTACGTGCGGCTGGCTCCTCACAGTGCCAAACTACCGAACGAGGTGGTCGGCGGGCATCGACCACTCGGCGGCTACCGTGAATCGGTGAGTTCCGGTTCCAGCGGCGCGGCCGATTCGTCCGCGGCCGACGAGCTACGGGTGGCCATGCTGACCCGAGAGTTTCCCCCCGAGGTCTACGGGGGCGCGGGCGTCCACGTCACCGAACTGGCGGCCCGGTTACGGCGGATGAGCGAGGTGACCGTCCACTGCATGGGCGTACCGCGCGACACCGCCCAGGTGCACGGCCCCGATCCGGCCCTCGACGGCGCCAATCCCGCCCTGCGGATGATGTCGGCGCAGCTGCGGATGGCCGACGCGGTCGGCGCCGCGGACGTGGTCCATTCGCACACCTGGTATTCGGGTCTGGCGGGGCATCTGGCCGCCACTCTCTATGGGATCCCGCACGTGGTCACCACCCATTCGCTGGAACCGCGGCGGCCGTGGAAGGCCGAACAGCTGGGCGGCGGATACCGGCTGTCGTCCTGGTCGGAACGCAATGCGCTCGAACACGCCGACGCGGTGATCGCGGTGAGCGACTGGATGCGCCGCGACGTACTGGACGCCTACCCGGCGCTGGATCCCGCCCGAGTGCACGTCGTGCGCAACGGGATCGACGCCGATGTCTGGCATCCCGGCCCGCCGGAGCCGGGTGGGCGCCGAATCCTCGACGAACTCGGGGTGCGGGCGGACCGGCCGCTGGCGGTGTTCGTCGGGCGGATCACCCGGCAGAAGGGTGTCGGTCATCTGCTGGCCGCCGCGCGCGAACTCGATCCGGAGATCCAGCTCGTGCTGTGCGCGGGCGCGCCGGACACGCCGGAACTGGAGGCCGAGGTCGCGCATGCCGTGTCGGGGTTGCACCGCCGCCGGGGCACGGTGTTCTGGGTTCGGGAAATGCTGCCCACCGAACAGATCCGGCAGCTGCTGGCGGCGGCCACGGTTTTCGTCTGCCCCTCGGTCTACGAACCACTGGGGATTGTGAACCTGGAGGCCATGGCCTGTGCGACGGCCGTGATCGCCTCGGATGTGGGCGGGATACCCGAGGTCGTCGCCGACGGGCGGACCGGCCGGCTGGTGCATTTCGAAGCGGGGGCGACCGAGGCCTACGAGCGAGCGCTGGCAGCCGCGATCAACGACCTGGCGTCGAACCGCGCGCGGGCGGCCGCACTGGGCGCGGCCGGCCGTCGCCGCGCCCAGGCCGAATTCGACTGGTATCGGATCGCCGAGCAGACCCTGGCCGTGTACCACACCGTCTGCAAACGGTGAGCGCGGCTGTCAGGCCGTGGAGGACCCCGAGGTGATGTCGTCGGCCAGTGGGGCGACCGCCGCGATTATCTGCGCGACGGTCTCCTCGCCGACGCCGGCCGCCGTCAGTGAATCCGTCAGGTGACCGGCCACCAAGCCGAAATGGTGCATGGTGATCCCGCGCCCCTGGTGCACCTGTTTCATCGGCGCGCCCGTATAGGGTTCGGGCCCGCCCAGCGCCGCGGCGAAGAACTCGACCTGTTTGCCCCGCAGCCGGGACAGGTTCGTGCCGGTGAAGAAACCGGCCAGTTCCGCGTCGGCGAGAACTCGGGTGTAGAAAGCGGCGACGACTACCTCGAGTGCCTCGTGGCCGCCGATCTGCTCGTAGATGGTGGTGGTGCCGGTGTCTTTCCGTTTGCCGAATGTCGGTATCCGCATGGAACCAGGACACCAGGACGGTGTTACTCGGCGATCAGGCCGAGGTCGCAAGTGGATTGCTTACTGTGCCAGCGTGATTGCCCCGTTCTCACCGCGGTGGTGAGTGACCGGTGAGGTCAGGCCGGGGTATAGCTGCCCACGGTGACCGACGCGGTGACCTCGAAGGGGTCGGGCAGGCGGGCGATCCGGGCCGTCGCGGCGTCGGAGTGGTGCGCGGACGGACCCATCGCCACCAGGTTGGTGATATCGGCCCGGGACAGGGTCATCGGATAGTCGACGACGCGGTGATCGGTCCGGGTGAAACGGCCGGTCATGGCCTCGGCGAGGCGGCGGTCCTTCTCCGGGTCCACGGTGACCATGCCGACCGGATCGATGAGCTCGACCAGATGCCGGTCCGTGGGCGTCACGACGATATAGCGGCCGCCGGGGCCGAGTGCCCTGGCCACGGCCTCCGGATTGCGCGGCGCGAAAACCGACAGCGCGGTGGTGAGCGTGTGCGCGCGGATCGGCAGGCCCCGCCAGACGTCGGCCACCACCGCGGCCGCGCGCGGATGGGAGCGTGCGCAGCGGCGGCCGGCCGGTTTGGCGATATCCAAGGCGATCCCCCGGGCTGCCGGGACCGCGTCGAGGACCCGTGCCAGGTAGTAGCCGGTGCCCGCACCGATATCGCCGATGAATCCGCCGGTGTCGCCGTCCCGCCCGGCCGTCGTGGCCGCCGCGACCGCGTCGGCGATCGGCGCGAAATTCCCGGTTGCCTGAAAAGCCGCCCGCGCGTCGAGCATGGCGGCGGTGTCGCCGGTGAGTTTGGTGGCCGCACCGGTGAGCAGACTGATATAGCCCTGCCGGGCGATATCGAAACTGTGCCCGCGCGCGCAGCGCAGTGTGCCCGGCGCGGACGACAGGCCGCGGTCGCATTCGGGGCAGCTCAGTACCTCGGCGACCGCGGCGAGCGCCGATTGTTCGGCTACCTGTCTAGCCGGTGACACTCTTCAATTCGTCACCGAGTGCCGCGGCTTCGTCCGGCGTGAGTTCTACGACCAGACGCCCGCCACCCTCGAGTGGGACCCGCATGACGATCCCACGGCCTTCCTTGGTTGCCTCGAGGGGACCGTCCCCGGTACGGGGCTTCATGGCCGCCATCCTCTGCTCCCTCCAGATCTGCGCTGTATGCTGCGCACTTGCTCGGAACTCCGGTTGTCGCCAACCGGGCGGTCCGTCGGCTGAGACGACGGACCGCACTCGGTCCATTCTTCCCTATCGCATGAGATGACGGACACTCGACGTCCAAATGTGATCGGTCAGCCGACCGGAGTGTGCCGGGTATCGACCCAGCATTCGGCCAAGTGATCGTCGACCATACCGGTGGCCTGCATCAGCGCGTACGCGGTGGTCGGCCCGACGAAACGGAAACCACGCCGCTTCAATTCTTTTGCCAGTGCGACGGATTCGGGTGTCGTCGCCGGAATATCGGGCAATGCGCGCGGACGCGGTCGCGCCGGTGGGGCGAAGGACCACAGCAATTCGTCGAGTCCGATATCGAGTTCACGTGCGACTTTCGCGTTGGCGATACACGCGTCTATTTTCGCGCGATTGCGCACAATGCCGGCATCGGCGAGCAGCCGTGCCCGGTCGGCGTCACCGAACTCGGCGACCCGGTCGATAGCGAATCCGGCGAACGCCGCCCGGAACGCGGGCCGTTTGCGCAGAATGGTGATCCAGGCCAGGCCGGACTGGAACGCCTCCAGGCACAGCCGCTCGAACAGGGCGTCCTCACCGTGCAGCGGGCGTCCCCATTCCTGATCGTGGTAATCCCGGTAGAGCTGCGAATCCACCGACCAGGGGCAGCGCACCAGCGTGTCGGCCGTCACGGACCCGGTCACTGCTGCTCCGGACCCGGCTGCGACGCGGCACCGGCCGCGCGGGCCTCGGCGAGCTGACCCTGCAACTCGTCGATCCGGGCGGCGAGCCGGGCCAGCGCCCAGTCGACCTCACCGGCCTTGTACCCGCGCACGACCTGCTGGAAGCGCAGTGCCCGGACATCCGAGCCGCTGATGCCCTCCACCGGCAGCACCGTCGCCGTGGTGCCCTCGGGTAGCGGACCCAGTTCTTCCGACCGCCCGAAGAGGGCCCCGGCCAGGAGGAACAGGACTGCGGCCACCAAACCGACGATCACGACGTACAGCAGCAGGGTGAGCATGGACCGAGTCTATGTGCGCTCAGAGATGACGGGTGGTGTCGATACCCAGCGACATACCGGCCAGGCCGCGCCGGCGGACCGCGAGCTTGTCCGCGACCGCGCGCAAGGCCACCGCCGACGGGTTCTCCGGGTCCTTCAGCACAATGGGCGTGCCCTCGTCCCCGGCTTCGCGCAACGCCTGTTCGATCGGGATCTGACCCAGCAGCGGCACCTCCGCGCCCACCGCCCGGGTGAGCCGGTCGGCCACGGCCTGGCCGCCGCCGGACCCGTACAGGTCCATCCGGGTGCCGTCGGGCAGATCCAGCCAGGACATGTTCTCCACGACGCCGGCGATCCGCTGCCGGGTCTGCAGCGCGATGGCACCGGCTCGCTCGGCGACCTCGGCGGCCGCGATCTGCGGGGTGGTGACGACCAGGATCTCGGCGTTCGGGATCAGCTGCGCGATGGAGATCGCCACGTCACCGGTCCCGGGCGGCAGATCCAGCAGCAGGACGTCCAGATCGCCCCAGAACACATCGGCGAGGAACTGCTGTAGCGCGCGGTGCAGCATGGGACCGCGCCACACCACCGGGGTGTTGCCCTGGGTGAACTGCGCGATCGAGATCATCTTCACGTCGTGCGCGACCGGCGGCATGATCATCCGCTCGACCTGGGTCGGCCGGGCGTCGGTACCCAGCATGCGCGGGATCGAGTGGCCGTAGATATCGGCGTCGAGCACTCCGACGGACAGCCCGCGATCGGCGAGCGCCGCCGCCAGGTTGACCGTCACACTGGATTTGCCGACGCCGCCCTTTCCGGAGGCCACCGCGTACACCCTGGTCAGCGAACCGGGCTGGGCGAAGGGGATGACCGGCTCGGCGGAATCACCGCGCAACTGCTTGCGCAGTTCGGTGCGCTGTTCGTCGCTCATCACATCGAGATCGACCGAGACCGTGCCCACACCGGGCACATCGGCGACGGCGGTACTGACCCGCTGGGTTATCTCGGTGCGCAAGGGGCAGCCGGCGGTGGTCAGGTAGACCTCGATGTGCACATCGCCGTCCGGCTCGATCCGGACGCTCTTCACCATGCCCAGTTCGGTGATCGGTTTGCGGATCTCCGGGTCGTCGACCTTCGCGAGGGCGCCCCGCACCTCCGCTTCCGTTACCACTGGCATGCTGCCGATGGTAGTGCCGTCAGATCTTGGGGAGTTCCGCGGGCCGGGGTGCGATACCCGTCTGGTACGACTGCTCCCAGGCCATCACGTTCGCGACGTAGGCCATCGAGTTGTTGTAGCGCAGGATCGCCCTGGTCTGCTGGGCCGGATCGCGCATGTCCAGGCCACCGGAGCACAGGTACTTGCCGGCAGTCAGGGTGGCGTCGTAGTAGTTCTGCGGGTCGGAGATGCCGTCGCGATTTCCGTCGGCCGCGAAACTGGTCCAGGTCTCGGGCAGGAACTGCATGGGACCGACCGCGCGGTCGTAGCCGCTGAATCCGTCGAGGGCGCCGCCGTCGGAGTCGTGGATGACATTGTTGCCCGACAGGCTGCCGTCCAGCACGGGACCGAACACCGGGGCGAGGGCGTTACCGTCGGCGTCGGCGCGGCCGTTGTTCATATGGGTGGATTCGACCCGGCCGATACCGGCCAGCATGGTCCACGGCATATTGCAGTCGGGATTCTCCTCGGCCAGGATCTGCGCGGCGCCGATATAGGCCGTCTCGGCGATGCCGGGGATACCCGAGGCGGCCACGGGGAGGTCGTTGCGGGGACGGTTCGGATCCAGAGCGACCGATTTCACCTCGACGCGCGCCTCGGGCGACTGCTTGGCCATGGCGTGCATCGCGGTGGGGTCGACCGCGGCGGGGGCGGCGGCCTGTGCGGGGGCGGCGCCGAGGGCCGAGACCTGCATGGCCACCGAGGCCGCGGTCGGATCGGTGACCACCGCCGCGGCGGCGTTGGTGGCCACTACTCCGGCCGGAACCAGCCCGGTGAGTGCGATCACCGAGCTACGGGAAACGGTGGCAGGTTGCTGTTTACGGTGACGCCCCACGTACTCAAGCCCTTCATCTCAACCCACAGCCTGCGGTCACGAGTGGTTCGTTGCCGGTCCGTGACCTGTTGTGTCGACCCTACCGCATCCGAGACCTGTTTGTTACCCCGCCGTGACCATTATTTCCGCGCGGAGGGGAATGGGAGTGGCCGCGCCGCTTGGCAACTCGGTCCGTGCCCGCTCGTCCGGGGCGCGCCGGCCGAGCGGGCCCCGGCCACCGGCCGGGCCGTCGGGCGGGCGCGGACGACGCTTCGCGCGGCCGGTGGAACCGCCTGGTCAGGCGGGTGGAGCGGGCACCGGCGGGGCCGCCGGAGTCGCGGGGCCGGGTGCGGCCGGGGCGGCATCCGCCGGAGCGGGCGGGGCGGCCGCGGGGGCCGGGACGAGCGCGATCGGCAGCGGGATGACGATTCCGCCCGGGAGCGTGATCGACGGCGGCGCCGGCGGTGCAGGTGCAGGTGCGGGGACAGGTGGGGTCTCGGTCTCGGCGGGTGCCGGTGCGGCCGGAGCGGATTCGGCCGGTGCCGGTGCGGTTTCGGCCGAATCGGCCCCGGGCGAGCCGCCGGGGGCCGATTCGGCGGGGGCCCCGGGGGCCCCGGGCGCGGGGGCCGCCGGAGTGTTCCGGCCCGCGGGGCCGTCCGGGACGACGGGGGCCGGATCGGGCAGCGCCTCACCGACTTTCGGTGAACCCGGAGCGGGCGGGCACAGCAGCCCGCAGGGAATCGGCGGCAGGCCGGGGATCCGGATCATGGGTGCGGGTCGCGGGGTCTGTACCGGCAGCGAGGGCGGGGGCGGCGGGACCTGGTTCTCGGTCTGCGCGGCCAGCAGATCCGTGGGGCCGGGCGGGAATCCGGTCGGAGCACTGCCCGGCGGAACCAGGTCGGGTGAGACGGTGACCGGTGCCGGCCGGCCGCCGGTCCGGTAGGCGGCCGACCAGCTCAGCACATTGGCCGCATACGACATGGAGTTGTTGTAGCGCAGCACCGCCCGCAATTCCTGCTGCGGGTCACGCAGATTCAGGCCGCCCGAGCACAGGTACTTCCCGGCGCCGAGCGCCGCGTCGAAGACATTGTGCGGATCGGCGCGCCCGTCGGCGTTGCCGTCCGCGGCGTAGCGTGACCAGGTGCTCGGCAGGAACTGCATGGGTCCCAGCGCCCGGACGTACCCGCCGTCGGCCGCGCGGATGACTTCGTTGCCGGGGAGCGTGCCGTCCAGCGCCGGACCGAAGATGGGCGGGTCGGTGGTACCGGCGGCATCGGTGCGGCCGTTGCTCGCGTGGCCGGATTCGATCCGGCCGATCCCGGCCAGCAGATTCCAGGTGACACCGCAGCCGGGGGTCGAGGACTGCAGTGCGAGTTCGGCATTGCGGTAGGCCGCGAGCACGATCTCCGGAATGCCGAGCGCGCCGCCGCCCCGCGGCAGGTCGATGGTCTGCAGTGGGACGACGCCGCCGAAGGGCGGGATCCCATCGGCGGGGGAGGGGCTGAGAGCGCGAAGTTTCCGAGGTGTCGAGCGCTCGACCGGCAACATTCCGAGTGTCTGGGGCAGTGGCGCGTCGGTGGTCACGTCGGGATCTTTCAGCCGATCGGTATCGGCGGCGAGCCGAGCCCCGGGAGCCTCCGGGGGAGTCGACGAGAAGGTGGTGTGGGCGGCCGAACCGCTCGCTACCAGGCCCGCCATGACCAGAGCCGACATTGCCACAGGGGTAGGTATCCGCATTCGGCTCCACCGTTCCTCTATGTCACAGGTGAGCAACCGTCCCGGACATTCCCGGACGGCGTGCTCGGGACAACGTGATCCAGGTTACCTACCGGTCAGGAGCATATTGCGGATTTCCGGTCATTCGTCCGCGACAGGCGATGAAACAGAGCCCGTAACCGGCTTGTGACCGGAGGTTTTCTTGCGTTTCGGCTTGGCCGACTTATCCGGGCGCGTCGGGCCCACACCCGCCGCCCCTTCGATGCGATCCAGCGCGTCGCGGATCTCGTCCAGTTCCCGCCTCAGATAGTCGCGGGTGGCCACTTCGCCCACCGCCAGCCGCAGGGCGGCCAGCTCACGCGCCAGGAACTCGGTGTCGGCCTTGGTCTGCGCGGCCCGTAACCGGTCCTCCTCCAGCGATACCCGGTCGCGGTTGTCCTGCCTGTTCTGCGCCAGCAGGATCAATGGCGCGGCATAAGCGGCCTGGGTGGAGAAGGCCAGATTGAGCAGGATGAACGGGTAGGGATCCCAGCGCAGCGCGATGGAGAAGATATTCAGGGCGATCCAGACGATCACCACCACCGTCTGCAACGCCAGATAGCGTCCGGTGCCCAGGAACCGGGCGATGCGTTCGCTGCCGCGCGCCAACGCCTCGGCGTCCCAATCGAATCGGAACCGGGATTCCACCGGTGTCTCCAGCCGCTGCCGAGCCGCCGCCGCGGCCCGGCTCGCGGTGCTCTTGTCCGTCACTGCCGCACACCCTCGAACAACTGCTCGTCCTCACGCCAATCGCGCGGCAGCAGATGGTCCAGGACATCGTCCACGCTCACCGCGCCGAGCAGATGATTCTGCTCGTCCACCACCGGCGCGCACACCAGGTTGTAGCTGGCGAAATAGCGGGCCACCGCGGTGAGCGGCGCCTCCGGGCGGAGGGTGGTCAGATCGGCGTCCAGCAGCCCGCCCACCAGATGCGCGGGCGGTTCCCGCAGCAGCTGTTGCAGATGCACGCATCCCAGATAGCGCCCGGTCGGCGTCGCCGTCGGCGGTCGCACCACGAAAACCATCGAGGCCAGTGCGGGCGTCAGGTCGGGGTCCCGGACCCGGGCCAGCGCCTCCGCGACGGTCGTCGAAGGCGTCAGCACCACCGGTTCGGGCGTCATGAGACCGCCCGCGGTGTCCGGGGAGTGTTCGAGCAGGCGGCGCACCGGTTCCGATTCCTGCGGATCCATCAGCGTCAGCAGCGATTCGGCCTCGTTCTCCGGCAGTCCGCCCAGCAGGTCGGCGGCGTCGTCGGGATCCATGGCCTCGAGGACATCGGCCGCCCGGCCGATCTCGAGCTTGCCCAGCAACTCCAGCTGATCGTCGCCGGACAACTCCTGGACCACATCGGCGAGCCGTTCGTCGTCGAGCGCCACCGCCACCTCCAACCGCCGCTTCTCCGGCAGTTCGCGCAGCATATGCGCGACATCGGCGGCGCGCTGACCTTCGAACTGTTCCAGCAACGTGCTCACATCCTGGCCCGGCCGCCCCAGCTCGTACGGCGTGAGCCCCTGCACCCGCGCCCAGTCGACCACGTGCACGGTGCGCCGCCGTCCGAGCCGGCGATGCCCACGCACCGCCACCCGCGACACCCGCCAGTCCCGGGTGCGGGTGAGCGTGATCCCCAGATCCACCACGTACACATCGATCCCCGCCAGATCGGGCAGGTCGGGATCGTCCACGCGTACCGCGGAGTCGACGATCTGCGCCATGGCCAGCACCTCACCGGGCCGCTGCGCGAAACGCCGCAGACTCACATTGCCGGTGTTGAGGGTCACCGAACCGGGTTCGATGGTGGTGACACGCAGCATCGGGACGAAGATCCGGCGACGGGTCGGCAGTTCCACCACCAGGCCGTGCACACGCGGTTCCTGCCGGTCGTACCGGACGGCGACCACCACGTCGCGAACACGGCCGATAGACTCGCCGTCCGGCCCCAGCACCGCCAGGCCGGTCAGCCTGGCGACATACACCCTGGTAGCTGCCATGGGTGTCAGGCTAGATGTTCCGGGGCCGGACCGGGCCGACCCCCAGGAGAGTTGTTGATGAAGCCGCGCCGTTCCGTGCTCGCCGTGCCGGGCAGCAATCCCAAGATGATCACCAAAGCCAAGGGCCTACCGGTCGACGAGGTGTTCCTCGACCTCGAGGACGCGGTCGCGCCCGAGGCCAAGGCCGCCGCCCGCGCGAATATCGTGGCCGCCCTCAACGACTCCGGCTGGGGTGAGCAGCTACGGGTGGTGCGGGTCAACGACTGGACCACACAGTGGACCTACGCGGATGTGATCTCGGTGGTCGACGGCGCCGGCACCGCACTGGACGCGATCCTGCTGCCCAAGGTCACCGACGCGGGCCAGGTACGCGCGCTGGATCTGCTGCTGAGCCAGCTGGAACGGGCCAACGGGATCGAACCCGGCCGCATCGGGATCGAACCGCAGATCGAGAACGCGCTGGGCCTGCGCAATATCGACGAGATCGCCACGGCCAGCCCGCGGGTGCAGACCCTGGTCTTCGGTCCGGCCGACTTCATGGCCAGCATCAATATGCGCACCCTCGTGGTGGGTGAGCAGCCCGAGGGCTACGACACCGGCGACGCCTACCACCACATCCTGATGACCATCCTGCTCACCGCCCGCGCCCACGGCCTGCAGGCCATCGACGGCCCCTACCTGCAGATCCGCGATATCGACGGCTTCCGCCGCGCCGCCGGCCGCACCGCCGCCCTGGGCTTCGACGGAAAATGGGTGCTGCACCCGAGCCAGGTCGACGCGGCCAACGAGATCTTCAGCCCCCGGCAGGCGGACTACGACCACGCCGAACTGATCCTGGAGGCCTACGCCTACCACACCTCCGCCGCCGGCGGCGCCCGCGGCGCGGTGATGCTCGGCGACGAGATGATCGACGAGGCCAGCGCGAAGATGGCGGTGGTCGTCGCGGAGAAGGGCCGGGCGGCGGGGATGAAACGCACGACCACCTTCACGCCACCGGAATGAGGAGTTCGTCCGCCGGGTGCGGGCCGGCCGCGACCGGGATCACGGTCACCGAGGGGGCGTCCGCCTTGCCCGGGGCGGGACGCTGTCGAATCCGCGTCGGGCCGCCCACGGCCCGGTAGACCTCGGGCATATCGATCGGCGGTTGCTGGTGGAGACGCTCGGTCGTCGAGGCGCGGGCCCGCTCGTGCGGGGAGGGTGTGCGCCTGTTCACCGACACCACGGGGTGGGCCCATTCGCGAGGGCTGAGGGGTGAGCCTGCTCGTGAAGGTGCTGTGTTTTTTGGCGGCGCCTGCGGCGCCGCGGGGTTGAGGCCCCCTTGGTCTCGCCGTTTCGGCCTCGAGACTTGCGCTTC
>NZ_JBEXLL010000048.1:0-53008 GCF_040609955.1 Nocardia sp. NPDC004568 | reverse complement strand
CTTCCGATCTCGCGCCACGGCGCTCTCGAACGGCGTCCGCGACATCGCCATCGGCGGGTCAGCGGCCGAGCAGCGCCTTCACGACCCCCACCGCGGTGCCGCGCAAGAAATTCTCCCAGCTGAAATGGTCGTGCCACAGCACGATCCGGCCGTCACGCAGCTCGAAGGTCCCCATCACCCAGAACGAGATACGCACCGGCCCGAACCGCAGCACATCGGTACGGTCGGTGAGCACCACCGACCCGTCCGCGGCGATATGGTGCATCTGCGCCGAGAAACCGAACTGCTCCCGGTCCAGGCCCCGTAGCAACTTCCCGACCCGCCGGGCCCCGCGCACATCCGGCAGCGAGGTGTTCTTCCAGACGATATCCGGATGCACCAGTTCCAGCGCCTCGTCGAGCGCGCCGATCTCCATCGCGGTGAAGAATTCGCGGACCGTGGTGACCGCGTCCTGATTCAGATCGGTATCCATCATTCGAGGGTAGGTCAGTGTTTATTCGCGCGCCTTCGGCACGGGGTCGACATCTCACCGTTCGAACCGCTCGCCGCATCACCCGCCCGCGCGCCGGATTACAGCAGGTTCCAGTCCTCCAGGCCCTGGTAGAGCGGGAAGTCGTTGGCAAGTTTCTTGACCCGGCCGCGCAGGGCGTCCAGGTCGGCGCCGCCGGCAAGGGCGGTGGCGATGATATCGGCGACCTCGGTGAACTCGGTGTCGCCGAAGCCGCGGGTGGCCAGCGCGGCGGTGCCGATGCGCAGGCCGGAGGTGACCATCGGGGGGCGGGGGTCGAAGGGGACGGCGTTGCGGTTGACCGTGATGCCGACCTCGTGCAGCAGATCCTCGCCCTGCTGGCCGTCGAGGTCGGAGTTGCGCAGGTCGACCAGGACCAGGTGGACGTCGGTGCCGCCGGTGAGGACGCTGATGCCCTTACCCGCGACGTCGGCGCCGGTGAGGCGTTCGGCGAGGATCTCGGCGCCGGTCAGGGTGCGCTGCTGGCGTTCGGCGAACTCGGGGGTGCCGGCGATCTTGAACGCGACCGCTTTCGCGGCGATGACGTGCATCAGCGGGCCGCCCTGCTGCCCGGGGAACACCGAGCTGTTGAGCTTCTTGGCGTAGTCCTGCTTCGCCAGGATGAGGCCCGAGCGGGGGCCGCCGAGGGTTTTGTGGACGGTGGAGGAGACCACGTCGGCGTGCGGTACCGGGGAGGGGTGCAGTCCGGCGGCGACCAGTCCGGCGAAATGCGCCATATCGACCCACAGGTAGGCGCCCACCTCGTCGGCGATCTCCCGGAACGCCGCGAAATCCTGATGCCGCGGGTACGCCGACCATCCGGCGACGATCACCTTGGGCCGCGCCTCCCGCGCGATCGTCCGTACGTTGTCCATATCGACCCGGTGGTCTTCCTTGGAGACCCCGTAGGAGTGGACGTCGTAGAGCTTGCCGGAGAAGTTCAGCCGCATGCCGTGGGTGAGGTGGCCGCCGTGGGCCAGGTCCAGGCCGAGCAGGCGGTCGCCCGGATCGAGCAGCGACATCAGTACCGCGGCGTTGGCCTGCGCGCCGGAATGCGGCTGCACATTCGCGAAATCGGCGCCGAACAAGGCCTTGGCGCGTTCCCGGGCGAGGTTCTCGACCACGTCGACGTGTTCGCAGCCGCCGTAGTAGCGACGACCGGGATAACCCTCGGCGTACTTGTTGGTGAGCACACTGCCCTGCGCCTGCAGTACCGCGCGCGGCACGAAGTTCTCCGACGCGATCATTTCCAGGGTGTCGCGTTCCCGGGCGAGCTCACCCGCCATCGCGGTGGCGAGTTCGGGGTCGAGCTCACCGAGAGACTGGGTATTGACAGAGGCGGTCGTCTGCGTCACCACGCCAGTGTATGAGCCACCTCCGGGCCGGGTTTATCTGCCCCGTCTTCGGCGGGGCGGGCCGAGGCCCGTATGGCTCCGGTTCTCCCTTCCGGCGCTCGGTCGCTCCGAAACCACGGCCGGACCCGCCCCGACGGCCGGCCATCCGGAGAGAACGGGAGAGGGACGCCGAGGTCCACAAGGGCGGTCACGGTCGCCCTCGGCCCTGCCGGTGCTCACGGACACGCCGTGAGCCCGGTGCCCCGGTCAGGCTGCGCGCAGGGCGGAGGGAATGAGGGGTTCGTCCAGCAGACGGCGGAAGCGGTCGGCGCGGTCGTCCTCGTCGGTGGCGCGGTCGAGCCAGCCGCCCAGCAGGCGATAGCCCTCCACGTAGGTACTGATATAGGCCCGCCACAGCGGTGCGGACAGGAAGCGCAGCGACTGGCGGGCCCGGTCGGGGGTGGTGAGCGACCAGCGTTCCAGGAAGGCGGCCACATCGTCGGCGTCCTTGCCCTGGTCGTGCAGCATGAGCGCGGCATCCTGCCGGACCCCGAGCAGCTGACCGGAGGCCTCGGCGAGACGTTCGGCGCGTTCACCGTCGAACCGCAGTCCCAGATCGGCGTAGATCTCCTGGGCCCACCGGCCCCAGCCGGGCCCGACGATCGAACGCAACGCCAGATCCGCCAGCCCTTCGGCCATCAGGCACTGCGGCGTGTTGACCAGGAAGATCGTCTGCTCGGCCTGCCCGGCGGCCACCAGCCCGGCTTCTTTGCGGCAGTGCTCGGTGTGGTGCCCCGGGTAGGACTCGTGCGAGATGAGCCGGGGCAGATTCGCCATGTGCTGGCGCAGATCGGAGTTGATCGCGACCGTCGAACGGTAGTTGCCGAGGTAGTAGTTGAAACCGGACCACGGCTTGTCGCCGACGACCTCGTAGGTCACGTGTTCGTGGTCGGGCAGCGGATACCTGGCGCGGACCAGTTCGCGCAGTGCGCCGGAGAACGCTTCGACGCAGGCCTCGAGCTTCTCCGGCGGGATCTCGTCGGCCTTGCGATGGGCCGCCATCCGCTCCATCAGCGGACCCGATCCGCCCAGGACCTCGTCGATCTTGCGGTGCGCCTCCTGGTAGTCGGCGGGATCACCGGGCGCGATCTCGACATCGAAGTAGGCGCGGACCTCGTCGACGAAACCGATATCGTCCCCGGCGAATTTACGACCCGAACATTCCAGCGCCCGCAGATGCACATCGAGGAACTCGGTCCGCGCGGCGCCGAGGCCGGCGTTCGGCAGTTCCGCACGCAGCCGCGCGGCCGTCCGCGCCAGTTCCCGGGGTTCGGGCTTCGGCGCGTTCTCGACTTCCTGTCGCAGCCGCGGGTCGGCCGTGTAGGCGTCGACGAATCCCTCTTCGATCCGGTCGAATGCCAGACCGAGACGCAGGTATTCGATCACCAGGGGATGGGCTTCCATGGCATCGACCCTAACGGGCGACGCGCCGCCGCGATCCGCGTACGGCGCAGCGAAGGCAACGTACGACCGGGCGGTGCGGCGCTGCCCGGCGGCGGGTTCGCCCGATGGGCAACGGCCGCGCATCACTGTTACCACGGGCAGCACTTGTTATACACAACAGTAATGGACCCCCCGATCCCGTCACTCCCCACCGAGGGGCAGAATTCAGCCATGAGGGCACAGCCAGAGCGCCGGACCTGCCGGGGTCGCGACAGCCGCAGCGGCGGAATCCCACGCGCGAGGCACCGCGAGCACGAGTGTCCGGCAGAGTGGAGCGCTGAGTAGATGGCCAAGGCGAGCGAGCCGAGTCCGTATGTGGAATTCGACCGGAAACGGTGGCGGGAACTGCGCAAATCGACTCCGCTGGTGCTCACCGAAGAGGAATTGATCGGACTGCGGGGTCTGGGCGAACAGATCGACCTGGAGGAAGTCGCCGAGGTCTATCTGCCGCTGGCCCGATTGATCCACCTGCAAGTGGCGGCCAGACAGCGCTTGTTCGCGGCCACCGCCACCTTCCTCGGTGAATCGCATCCGGACAAACAGGTCCCCTTCGTCATCGGGGTGGCCGGCAGCGTGGCGGTCGGCAAATCCACCACGGCCCGCGTGCTACAGGCACTGCTGGCCCGTTGGGATCATCATCCCCGGGTCGATCTGGTGACCACCGACGGATTCCTGTACCCCACGGCGGAACTCACCCGCCGTGGGCTCATGCACCGTAAAGGCTTCCCGGAGAGTTACGACCGCCGCAAACTGCTGCGCTTCGTCACCGAAGTGAAATCGGGCGCCGAGGAAGTATGCGCGCCGGTCTATTCACATATCTCCTACGACATCGTCCCCGGCGAATTCCACTGTGTACGCCAGCCGGATATCCTCATCGTCGAGGGGTTGAACGTATTACAGACGGGACCGCGGCTGATGGTCTCGGATCTGTTCGATTTTTCCATCTATGTCGACGCGCGGATCGAAGATATCGAAACCTGGTACGTACGACGGTTCCTGAGCCTGCGGGCCACCGGGTTCGCCGATCCCAAGGCCCATTTCCATCACTACGCGAAATTCACCGACGCCGAGGCGACGGCCGCGGCGAAGGATATCTGGAACTCCACCAACCGCCCGAATCTGGTGGAGAACATCCTGCCCACCCGCCCCCGCGCGACCCTGGTCCTGCGGAAGGACTCCGACCATACGATCAACCGGTTGCGGTTGCGGAAGTTGTGATCCACTGTGTTCTCGGCGGCGCCGCGGGGTCGAGCCCCTCGGTCTCGCCGTTTCGGCCTCGAGCCTCGGCCGGAGGTGCTCGACGGTCGCACTCCGTGGGCGGCTCACCGCACATCGCATGCGCTTCGAGGCCGAAACGGCGAGACGGGCCTCGGCCCGGTAGGACGGTCGGGGCCTCAAGTCCCGTAGCGGCGGTGGCGGGCGGCGTAGTCGCGCAGCGCGCGGAGGAAGTCGACGCGGCGGAACTCGGGCCAGTAGACCTCGGTGAACCAGATCTCGGAGTAGGCGCTCTGCCAGAGCAGGAAGCCGGAGAGCCGCTGTTCGCCGGATGTGCGGATCACCAGGTCGGGGTCGGGTTGACCGGAGGTGTAGAGGTGCTGTCCGATGGCGCTGACCGTAATGGACTGGACCAGGTCCTCGCCGGTTTCGCCGGCCGATATCTCCTGGCGGACCAGTTGGCGGACGGCGTCGGCGATCTCCTGGCGGCCGCCGTAACCGATGGCGACATTGACGTGGGTGCCGGTGCGTTCGCGGGTGCGTTCGGTGGCGGTCCGCATACGTTTGGCGACCAGTTCGGGTAGCCCGTCGAGGGTGCCGACGATACGGACTCGCCAGTTCTGTTCGGGGTCGGCGAGTTCCTCGACGACATCGGTGATGACTTCGAAGAGGGTTTCCAGTTCTTCTTGGCCACGGCTGAGATTTTCGGTGGAGAGCAGGTAGACGGTGACGAGCTCGATTCCTTCGGCTTCGCACCAGCTGACCAGTTCGGCGACTTTGAGTGCGCCGACACGGTGCCCGTGGGTGATATCGGTGAACCCGTTCTCCCGGGCCCAGCGGCGGTTGCCGTCGCACACCACCGCCACATGGCGCGGATGCTGTTTATCCGCAAGCTTCTTGGCCAGGCGGGCCTCGTAGATGCGATAGGGAAAGCCCCGCAGCCGACTCGGAAATTCCACGACGAACAACAGTACGCCTTTTCCGCTCCGGGTCCGCAGTCGCGGCGGAAAGCGGTGGCGGTCACGGCCGGGCGGAGACGGCCCGTATCGGCGGGTGACGCGGTACAGTGGCCACCGAGGGCAACCTACGCCGCCGTAGGTTACCCACGAGTTCAGTATCGGCTCCCCGCGGACCGCGGAGATCTCCGCCGGCCCACACCAGCGGCGGGCCGGCGCGCTGCCATCGGAAGCCGAACAGTGCGCACTCGAGCCAGGAGGCAACGTGTCCGACCCGTCCCCCGGCGGTCCCCCGTACCCCGGCGACCTGGAGCCCACCGGCACTCTCGCCGGCGCCGCGCTCGACCCGCCGACCGGCCCGAACAACGACGATCCGGTCCCCAACCCGGCCGACTCGCTGGTCGCGCTGGTCAAACCCCGGATGCGCGGCTGGATCCACACCTGGGCCACCGGTATCGCCGCGGTGGCGGTCATCGCGCTGGTCGCGGCGGCGGCCACCGTCTCGGCGACTGCGGTCGTCGCGACCCTGATCTACGGGCTCACCATCTGCGCGCTGTTCGGGATCAGCGCCACCTATCACCGCATCACCTGGCAGACGGTCCAGGCCCGGATCCGGATGAAACGCGCGGACCACTCGATGATCTTCCTGTTCATCGCGGGCACCTACACGCCGTTCGCGCTGCTCGCCCTACCCGCTCCGACCGGGCCGATCCTGCTCGCGGTGGTGTGGACGGGTGCGGTGGCCGGGGTCGCCCTGAAACTGCTGTGGCCGCTCGCCCCGCGATGGGTGGGAGTGCCGTTGTATCTGCTGCTCGGCTGGGCGGTGGTGCCGGTGGGCGGGGAACTCTATCGGTCGGCTGGCCTGCCCGCGGTCCTGCTGCTGGTCGCCGGTGGACTGGCCTACAGCATCGGCGCGGTGCTCTACGCGACCCGCTGGCCCAACCCGTGGCCGAGCACCTTCGGTCACCACGAGTTCTTCCACGCGGCCACCGTGGTGGCCGCACTCTGCCATTACGTGGCGGTCTGGCTGGTACTGCTGCGTTGAGCGGGCTCGTTCCCGGACCGCTGACCAGCTACGTCGATTAGGCTGCTGAGTCGTGTCCTCCGATTCCGGCCGCCCGCGCTCCAGCGGCCACCGCGGGTAACCCGCCGATGGCCTACAGCGTCGGATCCCGGCCCCGGGCCGGGAGGGTCACCCGGCTGATGCAGTGGACAGTCCTCGCCCGCTGGGGGCTGGCGTCGGTCGTCATCGCCGCCCATCTCAGCGGTCTCGCGGTCATCGTGACCCAGCTGGTACTCATCGGCTTCCCGGGTCGCGTGGGCGCCGACCAGCTGAGCGGGCTGATGCTGGTCACCGTCTATCCGCTCGTCGCCTCGCTGTTGGGCGTCGCACTGGCCGTGCGCGATCGGATGAGCTATTTCGCCTGGCTGGACAGTTCCCGCACACCGACCCCCGAGGAGGCGCGGCGGATTCTGCACCTGCCGCTCGCCATCACCGTGCGCTCACTGGTGATGTGGGCGCCCGGGGTGGTGCTGTCGGCGGTCCTGCTGGCCGGTCTCACCACCGAGCAGGATCTCACCGTCCTGCTCGCGATGTTCACGATCGGTGGACTCGAATCGGCCGGTCTCACCTACCTGATCGTGGACCGGGTGATCCGCCCCGTGGTGCCGATCGTGGCCGGTGTACTCGGCGCGACCATGCACTGGAGTTCGTCGGTATTCGTCCGGGTGGCGCTGGCCTGGGCGGTATCGGGCGCCATGCCACTCAGCGCGCTGATCGTGGTGCTCGCCGATCCGGCCACCTCCATGGAACACCGGATCCGGACCGGTATCTATCTCGCCGCCATCAGCCTGATCGTCGGGGTGCTGGCCACCTGGGCGCTGACCCGGGCCGTGGCCTCACCACTGCGGACGCTGCGGATAGCGGTGGACCGGATCACCCGGGGCGACCTGGATGTGCGGGTGTCGGTGGGCAGCGCCAGCGAGATCGGCCGCTTGGAGCATTCGGTGAACGAGATGTCGGTGAACCTGCGCGAACGGTTGCGCATGCGGGATGTGTTCGGCCGGCACGTGGGCGAGGAAGTGGCCGAGCGGGCACTCGCCGGGGGGATCGACCTCACCGGTGACGTGCGGGAGGTCTCGGCACTGTTCGTGGACGTCACCGGGTCGGTGGCGATCTCCACCGGTCTCCACCCGCGGGAGTTCGTGGCCAAACTGAACCGGCTCATGGCCACCGTGGTCGCCGCGGCCGAGGACAACGACGGGCTGGTGAACAAGTTCGAGGGTGACGCGGCGCTGTGTATCTTCGGCGCCCCGATCGCACTGACCGACAACGCGACGCCGGCCCTGCGCGCCGCCCGCCGGATCCGCGACGAGGTCCTGGCGGCGGGCGAACTCGATATCGGCATCGGAGTGGCGCGCGGCCGGGTGTTCGCCGGGGATATCGGCACCGACACCCGGCGGGAGTACACGGTGATCGGGGACGCGGTGAACGCGGCGGCCCGGCTCACCAGCCGCGCCAAGGAAGTACCGCGGCGGATTCTGGTCTCCCAGAGTGTCGTCGACGCCGCCGCGGCGAGCGAGCGCGCGGAATGGGTGAAGTACGGATCCGTCGCGTTGCGCGGTATCGACGCACCGACCCCGTCGTGGACCGACCGCGAAGACGACGCACCCGCTGACAGTTAGGGCGCCCCGTAGCGGGCGACGATCGCGGCGGCACGATCGCGCAGGCACGTGCGCAACGACGGTGGTGCCAGGACTTCCGCGTCCGTGGTGAGCTGCCACAGCGCCCATTCGGCGTGCCGCGCGTCCTGGAAGGTCACCTCCATCCGCAACCAGCCGTCCGCGTCGGCCGCCTCGCTGTGTACGGCCAGCGCGGTGCCCACCAGCTCCGCGCGGCGCGCCGGGTTCACCCGGACCGATACGGCGATCCGGTCGCCGCCGGTCCGGAATCGGACGCTGTGTTCCTGCCAGGCCCGGCGCAGATCGACCCGCTCCGCGCGCTCGGCCGGTTCCGGGAGTACTTGCGCCGCCAACACTCGCGACAGCCGGTAGGTGCGTTCCGCGCCGGATCTCGTGGCCAGCAGATAACCCTGGTCGCGCACCGTGACCAGGCCGATCGGATCCACTGTGCGCCACTGCGGGGCCCGGTCTACAGCCGCGTAGTGGATACGCAGCTTGTGTCCGGCGAGGACCGCCCGCCGGACCTCGGCCGATACGCCGCCGGGCACCTCGTCGGTCACCAGCCGGCGCGACAGCAGGTCGGCGTCCGGGTCGATGAGCAATCGTTCGGCCACATCGGCCGCGGTGTTCCGGTAGCTCCCGGGTAGCGCGTCGACCACCTTGAGCATGGCCGAAGCGAGCGCCGAACCGAGCCCGAAAGCCTGCGCGCCGCGCCGCGCACCGGCGATCAGGAGGGCGAGCGCCTCGTCGTGGTTCAACCCGGTGAGCTCGGTCCGGAACCCGGGTAGCAACGCGAAGCCGCCGTGCCGGCCGCGTTCGGCGTAGACCGGGACACCGGCCGCGGACAGCGCCTCGATATCACGCAGCACGGTGCGGGTGGACACTTCCAGCTCTTCGGCCAGCTCGGCGGCGGTCAGCCGACCGCCTCGGCGCAGCAGCAACACCAGTGACACCAACCGGTCGGCCCGCACGCGAAAACCCTACCGAATACACGACACAGGGTGTCGTGATTTATCGGCACGCTTACCACCACGACGGACCACGGCCACCGCGCCGCGGGACGTACGTATCGCACCGAATCGAATGGAGCTGATGTGGCAGTGGAACGAACGGCGGTCAACCCGGTGACATGGTCGAAGGAGATGGGGTTCAACCAGGGTGAACTCGTCTCCGGTCACGCCCGGACCCTGTACTGCTCGGGACAGACCGCGATGAGCGGCGACGGCACACCGCAGCATGCCGGTGACATGGCGGGCCAGCTGGCCTCGAGCCTCGACAACTTGACGGCCGTGCTCGCTGATGCCGGCATGTCCCTGGCCGACCTGGTACGGCTCACTGTCTACACCACCGACGTCGATCTGCTCTTCCAGCACTACGGCGTGCTCGCCGCGCGGCTGGGCGCATCCGGCGTGGCGCCGGCCACCTCGATGCTCGGCGTCACCCGGCTGGCGATCCCCGGTCTTCTGGTGGAGCTCGAGGGGACCGCCGTCGACTGATCTCGCCTACCGCACCCGCGCGGCTACCGCCCGGTGCGTGCTCGCCGGCGGTAGGCGTGCGGGACGCCTACCGCCGACCGGACACCGCGGGCCCGGCCAGGGCGGCGCGCAGGGCATCCGGTGTCGTCACCGGCAGGTCGCACACCGATCCCCGGCACACATAGGCCGCCGCGGTGCCCTCGATCGAAGGCCGGTCGATGAGCAGCGGGACGGTGTCCACATCGGCCCGCACGACGACCGCGCCACCGGGTGCGTAGGCCCGCGCGACCTCCAGCAGTTCGGCATCGCCCACCGGCCGGTAGCCGGTGGTGGAGATGGCGATCTGCAGCGGGCCCTGGAGCGCGGCCTCGGCCACGGTCAGCCACTGACCGGCCGAGCGCGGCGCCTTCGCCAGCACCACCGCGCCGCGGGCAAGGGTGTGCTCGGCCAGTTCCCGGTAGCGCGCGGCGCGGTCGGGTTCGACGACAGCGGAGGCGGTCAGCAGGGCTTCGGCCAGGACGGATGCCCCGGCCGGGGTGGCGCCGTCGATGGGGTCGCGCGGGCGGGCGATCAGGGATTCGGCGTCGTCCGCGGTGTCGAACCAGCTACCGGGCTCGTCCGGGTCGGCGAAATGCGTGATGGCGGAGTCCAGGATGCGGTGGATATCCGGAAGCCAGCCGGCCGAACCCGAGTACTGGTGCAGCGCCAGCAGGGCGGTGGCCAGCCACGCGTAATCCTCGAGCACGCCGGGCGCGCTACCGGCGACACCGCCGAGCGAGGCGCGCACCACCCGGCCGTCGACGACGTGCAGGTCCAGCAGCACCCGCGCGAGGTCGTAGGCGGCGTCGAACCAGTCGCGCCGGTCGAGTGCCCCGGCGGCCTCGCAGAGCGCGGTGATCGCCATACAGTTCCAGGCGGTCACCGCCTTGTCGTCGCGTTCGGGCTGGGGCCGGCGCTGGCGGGCGGCGCGCAACGCGGTGCGGGCGCGTTCGAACCGCTCGCTGTCCTCCGGATCGGTGCGGCGGGTGAGTACCGAGCAGCCCTGTTCGAAATTGCCGCCGGTGGTGACCCCGAAAACCTCGGCGGCCCAGGCGCCGTCGATGGGACCGAGTTCGCCGACCAGCTCGGCGGGGTTCCAGACGTAGGTGGCGCCTTCCACACCGGGCTTGCCCGCTTCGACATGGGTATCGGCGTCCAGGGCGGAGGCCAGGCCGTGCCCGGTGGCCAGATCGTCCAGCAGGAACTGCACGATCTCCTCGGTGATCCGGCGCGGTAGCGGATCCGCCGGACTCCGGCGCGCCAGATGCGCGTAGAACCGCAGCAGTTGCGCGTTGTCGTAGAGCATCTTCTCGAAATGCGGGACGACCCAGGCCGCGTCCACCGAATACCGGGCGAACCCGCCGCGCAGCTGGTCGTAGATACCACCACGGGCCATGGCCTCCGCGGTGCGGTCCACCACGGTCCGCACCGCCGGATCGCCGGTGCGTTCCCAGCTGCGCAGCAAGCCCTCCAGCAGCGCGGCGGGTGGGAACTTCGGCGCGCCGCCGAAGCCGCCGTGGGCCTCGTCGAAATCGCGGAGCACCGCGGCCACGGCGTGGTCGAGCAGTTCGGTGGTGACGGTGAGTTCGGATTTCGGGATACCGCCGGCCTGTTCGCGCAGGGCCGCGGCCACCTGCTCGGACGCCGTGTCCACATCGGCGCGGCGATTACGCCAGGTATCGGTGATCGCGGTGAGCAGCTGGGTGAACGACGGCATCCCGCCGCGTGGCACCTTCGGGTAGTAGGTGCCGCAGTAGAACGGTTCCCCCGCCGGGGTGAGGAAACAGGTCATCGGCCAGCCGCCCTGGCCGGTCATCGCGACGGTGGCGTTCATGTACACCGCGTCCAGGTCCGGGCGTTCCTCCCGGTCCACTTTGATGCACACGAAGTCGGCGTTCATCTGCGCGGCCGTGGCCTCGTCGGCGAACGATTCGTAGGCCATCACATGACACCAGTATTTTGGCCGAAGCTACCAATGGCAGGATGCGTACCCCACCGAAAGAAGAATGGGCACGTCCCGCCTGGTTGCTTCTGCCATCGCCTCCTCTCCCCACTCGAACCAATCGACCGGATTGGTTGCATGCTGCTGGAGGTAGGGCGATGTCGCGCTACCGAGTCGATTCATTCCTCCACTCTTCCACAGGGCTGTGACCCGAGGGGACGCCCACACGCCGCTCGCACCGATGCCGACTCCCCCGACCGTACCGGCACCGAGTCGTCGCGCTCATCGGTCGGTGGCGCCGGTCGGTCTCCGGGCCCGCCACCTGCCACCCTGCGTATCAGCAGCCCGGAACGGAATATGCGGCGACGCCCGCCGGAAGACGCCGCGGGGGGCTCCTGACATCGAGACGCAGTCCGGTATCAGGTGTAGCGGGTGAGGACAACGCGGTCGGCGAGCATTTCCGCGGCGTTCGGTGGCGTGAAGTAGAGCTCCAGCACCACCCGATCCGATGATTCCAGCCGTATTACAGTTCGCATAGGGGTGGGTTTACCGACGTTCTGCGCACCCAACACACCGGGGTCGGTGAATTCGCCGGACATCGAGATGTCCGGCGAGGCCGCGCTGCCCTTCGCGCCCCGGTAAGACATCGTCATGGGTGTCACACTGTCGACGGTCGTCCACTCGTACCGGTCGTCGAGCGGCGAGTAGCCGAGCAGACCGAACCGATAGTAGGGCTGGTCGCCCAGCTTGCCCTCGACCTCTTCCTGCAGATAGTTGTTGCCGGTCTTGCTGATCCAGCGCCATCGGGAGACCATGTCGCGTCCGCGCAGAGGATTCTCCGGTGTTCCACCCGCCACGAAGGTCGACTTCTCCACGGTCCATTCGCCGACCAGCTGGTCGAGGCGGGCGTGACCGGCATGCTCATGCTCCGGGATCGGTACGCTCGACGCAGCAGCGGAGGATGTGTCCGCCTCCGAGGCAGTGTCAGCGCTGCCACATGCGGTGCCCAGCAGGGCGACGGTGAGCAGTACTGGCGCCAGCAAGCTGCGAAATTTGTTCGGTGGCATAGGCGTTCCTGTGTTCAGGGCGGGATCGGCAAGATCCTACAGAGTGTGTGCTCCTCCTGGGTGTTTATGGAGTGCGTGGGCCTCCTGCGTGCCCCGGCCGCTCAGTGGCCACGGTGATCCGCGCGTCCCTACGCGACCGGTGCCGCCGTGTTGTCACGCTGGGCCTCCAGCAGCTGTGGCCGGTGTTTGCCGTCCTTGAACCAGTGGTGCGAACCGGGCTTGCGCGCTTCGGTCGCCATATGGTTGATACCTGCCTCGCACGCGAACTCCTTGAGCTTTTTACCCAGGAACCCGCTGAAGTACAGCCGCATGGCGGTCTCGTCCTTGTGGCCGAGCTGATAGATCCCGGCGTTCCGGCCGAAACTGAGGCACATGGCGGGGAAGGCCAGGTCGATCGGGGTGGGGGGTTCACCCGCGATGCGGTGCAGCAGTGTGTCGGCGGCGTGCGCCCCCAGGCAGTACGCGGTGTAGGCGCTCATCCGCAGCGGCAGATCCGACGGGGCCGAGGAATCCCCCGCCGCGACAATGCGTTCGTCGTCGATGCTGGTCAGCGTCTCGTCGGTGAGCAGGCGCCCGGCGGCGTCGGTGCGCAACCCACTCCGGGCGGCCAGGCCGGGAACGCCGAAGCCGGCTGTCCAGATCGTGACCGCACTCGCCAGCGTCCGGTCGTCGCCGAGTTCGACGGCGTCGGGGGTCACCGCCGTGACCGTCGCGCCGGGGCCTTCCAGGACGGTCACCCCCAGCCCGGCGAAGTACTTGCGGGCCGTGCGCCGGGCCTTGGGATGCAGGTACGGACCAAGCACCTCGCCACAGATCAGGGTCACGCTGCGGCCCTGCTCGGCCAGTTCCGCGGCGGTCTCGATACCGGTCGGGCCGCCGCCGATCACCGTCACCGGCGCCGTCATGGGGGTATCGAAGAGCACCGTGCGCAGCTGTTGGGCTGCCTCCAGCGTCGCCACCGGGTAGGCGAACTCGGCCGCGCCCGGTACCTGCCGACCGCCGATACCGCTGCCGACCGCGTAGATCAGGTAGTCGTAGCCGATCGTGTCGCCCTCGCCCGTGGTCACCGTGCGACCCGCCGCGTCGATCCGCGCCACACTGGCGACCACCAGCCGGACGCGCTCGGCCAGGATGTCCTTGTAGTCGACGACCGCGTCGTGGGTGCCGCCCACCAACTGGTGCAGACGCAGTCGTGGGACGAAGACCGAGCGCGGGTTGATCACGGTCACCGTCACGTCGTCGCGCTGCGTCAAACGGTTGGCCGCCATCACGCCGGCGTATCCGCCGCCTACGACGACCACATCGGTGTTCTTGCTCATGGGGGTCTCCTTCGCTCCGAGGGGCTCGTGAACAAGACAGCGGAGAGCCGGGATTCCTGACACCGCGTGACGCAGATCACTCCCCCGGGGCCCAGCGGCAGGTCCCGCCGCCCTGCCGGGCCCGGCGCCCGCGCGGACTCCTACGGTGTAGCCGTGATCAGAACCGCCGCCCTGGCCCATATCCGCGACCGTCGCCTGATCCAGACCCGTTCGACCGGCAAAACCGTTTTCTACATGGCGGGCGGGAAGATCGATCCGGGGGAGAGTCCACTGCAGGCGCTGCACCGGGAGGTCCGTGAGGAGCTCGGCGTCGGTGTCACCGAGGTGAGCGAACTCGGCGTCTTCGAGGCCGACGCGTACGGGCACACGGCGGGGACTCAGCTGCACATGACCTGTTTCCTGGCCGAGGTCACCGCCGAGCCGAGCCCACTCGGCGAGATCGCCGAGTTCCGCTACTTCACCGGTGGGGAGTACGCCGCCATGCCCGAGGTCGCACCCGGCTCACTGCTCGTTTTCGAGCATCTGCACCGGCTGGACCTGATCGACTGGTAGCCGTGCGACCACCCGGTCGCGGTGCGTCACACTGGGCGGTCGTGTTCCTCGGCAGCAGCGTTCGGGGTCGACTCGGCCCGCCGCGCTACCCCGGGCTCGGTCCCCTCGTCGGCTTCCTGGTCCGGTTCCGGATGTTCGGGTTCGAAGGTTTCCGGCAGGTTCTTCAGATGTTTGTTCATCGAACGGACCAGTAGGAACGTCCCCGCCAGCAGGATCAGCACGATCGCCAGCCCGAGCGGGGACGCCTTACCGAACTCCGGGCCGGTCGGCGTACCGGGCGTCTGCGCGAGCAGCGCGGTCGCCGTTACCGGAAGTGCGGTCGCCCACATCAGCGGTACTCGTCGGTGATGCCGGCGAACAGATCGGTCTCGGGGATATCGGTGCTGACCCGGGTACGCGCCAGTTCGAACTCCTCGGTCGGCCACAACCGCTGCTGCATCTCCAGCGGAATGGCGAAGAACGCGCCGTTCGGATCGACCTGGGTGGCGTGGGCTCGCAGCGCGTCGTCGCGGCGCGGGAAGTACTTGCCGCATTCGACCTGGGTGGTGACCCGAGCCATGATGTCGCCCCGTTCCACCGCGTACTTGCGTGACCGGTCCAGCCACTCCTGCAGCGGAAACGGTTCGCCCAGCTTCTCGTACTCCTCGGCGAACACTTCCATCCGCCGGATCGTGAAGCCGTGGTCGTAGTACAGCTTGAGCGGTGTCCACGGCTCACCGGCGTCGGGGAACCGCTCCGGATCACCGGCGGCCTCGAACGCGGCCACCGATACCTCATGGCACCGGATATGGTCCGGATGCGGGTAGCCGCCCATTTCGTCATAGGTGGTCATGACGTGCGGCTTGAACTCGCGGACCACCCGCACCAGCGCCTCGGTGGCCTCTTCGAGCGGAACCAGCGCGAAGGAGCCCTCCGGCACCGGTGGCAGCGGGTCGCCTTCGGGCAGTCCCGAGTCGATGAAACCCAGCCAGGTCTGGCGGACGCCCAGCGCGGCGGCCGCGGCCGCCATCTCCTCGCGCCGGATCTCGTCCATCCGCTCCAGCACCCCGGGTGTGTCCATGGCCGGGTTGAGGATGCTGCCGCGTTCCCCGCCGGTCAGGGTCACGACGAGGACGTCATGTCCCTCGTCGGCGTACCGTGCGGTGGTCGCACCGCCTTTACTGGACTCATCGTCGGGGTGGGCGTGCACCGCCATGAGGCGAAGGCCACTCACTTCTCGTTCACCGTCGCTCTCGGTCGCGGGTGTTCGGACTTCATTACCTATAGTTCCATCTGGACCGATTCTGTTCCGACCTACCCCCCGGGAGCACGCGATCATGACCGAGCCCACGCCGGAACGGCGCCCGGACTCCCCCGCTGCCGCGGCGGCCTCTCCGGACGCCGCCGAGTCGGCGCGGGATCGCTACGCCGACCGCTACGGTCGGCGCGCCGCGCGGCCGGACCGCCGGCTGCTCGCTGTGGCGCTCACTGCCGTGGTGGTGCTCGCCGGGATCGGGGTCGCCTATCTGGGCTGGGCGAAGTTCGGACCGGAGGACATCGAATCCGAGGAACTCGGCTACACCGTGCTCGACGATTCCTCGGTCGAGGTACAGATCAGACTCACCCGTGCCGACCCGTCGAAACCGGTGGTGTGCCTGGTGCGGGCCATGTCGCGCGATCTCACCGAGGTCGGCCGGCGCGAGGTGCTGGTGCAGCCCACGGCGGGCGAGAAGACGGTGCGGCTGTCGACGGTCGTGGCCGCCTCCGAACGACCGGCCTCCGCGGCGATCTACACCTGCACCGACCGGGTGCCGGGGTACCTGAAAACCGAGTGAGTCCGGGTTAGGACTCGGCCCCCGCGGGTATCGCCTGAGTCGTGGAGAGAGGCCGAGCACCGTTGACCCGCTGGTAAAAACTCGTCCGACCTGCATCTTTGTGAATCATGCTAAAATGGCCTGACACACGGTTCCGGGGCTCGGAGCCGTGTTTGCTGCATTGGCGGCCAGCGCGGTCGACAGCCGGGGAGGGTCCCGGAGTCGGACTGTCGGGGTTCTTCGAACTTCCCGCAGATCGCGATAGCCGTCTGCTGAAGCATGCCTGCCTGCGGGTGGGCCGTGCCGCAGTGATCAGGAATCCCGGCCTGCCGGGGACAACTACTAGGGAGTGATCGAGATGACTGAGACCCAAGTGACCTGGCTGACCCCGGAGTCGCACGACAGGCTCAAGAGCGAACTCGACGCGCTCATCGCCAATCGTCCGGTCATCGCCGCCGAGATCAACGAGCGTCGCGAGGAAGGCGACCTCAAGGAGAACGGCGGCTACCACGCGGCGCGCGAGGAACAGGGCCAGCAGGAGGCCCGGATCCGGCAGCTGCAGGAACTGCTGAACAACGCCAAGGTCGGCGTGGCCCCCACCAAGTCCGGGGTCGCCCTGCCGGGGTCCGTGGTGAAGGTCTACTACGACGGTGACGAGTCCGATACCGAGACCTTCCTCATCGCGACCCGCGAAGAGGGCCTGGGCAACCCCGACCTCGAGACCTACTCGCCCAGCTCCCCGCTCGGCGGGGCGCTGATCGACGCGAAGGTCGGCGAGACCCGCGAATACACCTTGCCCAACGGCAACCTCATGAAGGTGACGCTGGTCAGCGCCGAGCCGTACCACAGCTGAGACCACCGGTCCGGTCGTGGCGCACCCCGCCACGACCGGACCGTATGACGACGCGAGCGGCCGCATCCGTTTTCTTTCCCGGATACGGCCGCTCGTTCATGTCCTGCGTGTTCTCCCGAATGCTCGGTGGTGCCCCGGCGGGGTCAGCTCAGGGCCTGTTCGAGGTCGGCCAGCAGGTCGCTGATGTCCTCGATTCCCACTGAAAGCCTTACCAGATCACCGGGCACTTCCAAAAGCGACCCTGCTGTAGAGGCATGGGTCATGGCCGCCGGATGCTCGATCAGCGACTCGATCCCACCCAGCGATTCGGCGAGCGTGAACACCTTCGTCCGCGAGCACAGATCGCGGGCGGCGTCGGGGCCACCGGCCAGTCGCACCGAGATCATGCCGCCGAACCGCCGCATCTGTTTGTCGGCGACGGCGTGGCCGGGATGCTCGGGCAGCCCCGGGTAGATCACATGGCTGATCGCGGGATTCCGGGACAGGAATTCGGCCAGGGTCTCGGCATTGTCGCAGTGCCGGTCCATCCGCAGAGCGAGCGTTTTGGTGCCGCGCATCGTGAGGTAGGCGTCGAAGGGACCGGGGACCGCGCCGGCGCCGTTCTGCAGGAAGGCGAAGGCCGAGTCGAGCTGGGCGTCGTCGGTGATCAGCGCGCCGCCGATGACATCGGAATGCCCACCCAGATACTTCGTGGTCGAATGCACCACGACATCGGCGCCGAGCAGCAGCGGCTGCTGCAGGTACGGGGTGGCGAAGGTGTTGTCGACGACCAATTTGGCGCCGGACGTGTGCGCGATATCGGCCAGCGCCGGGATATCGCCGATATTGAGCAGCGGATTGGTGGGCGACTCCACCCAGATGAGTTTCGTGTTCGGGCGGATCGCGGCGCGCATCGCGTCGATATCGGTGATCGCGGCCGGGGAATGTTCGATTCCCCATTCGGTGAACACCTTGTCGATCAGCCGGAAGGTACCGCCGTAGGCGTCGTCGGGAATGACGATATGGTCGCCCGGCCGCAACATCGCGCGCAGCGCGCAGTCGGTGGCGGCCATCCCCGAGGCGAATGCCCGGCCGTAGCGGCCGACTTCGAGGGACGCCAGATTGGCCTCCAGCACCGTGCGGGTGGGGTTGCCGGTGCGGGCGTATTCGTATCCGTCCCGCAATCCACCCACCCCGTCCTGGGCGAAGGTGGAACTGGCGTAGATGGGCACGTTGACCGCACCGGTCCGGGGGTCGGGATCGTAACCGGCGTGCACAGCCCTGGTGGTGAATCCCAGTTCGCTCATACCCCCACCCTAGAGGTCGGAGGCGCCGCGGCCGCACGCCGGGCGGCCGACGTGTGAGCAGGCTCGCGCGCCGGTCCGAACCGTCCGGGCGACGAGCGCCGGCGATTACCCTGAGGCCATGCTGACCGTCGCCGAACTGTTCGCCACCGATTCACTGCTGACCGGGGAGGAACGGGAGATCCGCGCGACCGTTGCGGCCTTCACCGAGCGGCATATCCGGCCGCATATCGCGGAGTGGTTCGAGGCCGGGGAATTCCCGGTGCGCGAAATCGCGCCGGAGCTCGGAAAGCTGGGTGTCTTCGGGATGCATCTGGACGGTTACGGCTGCGCCGGCCTGCCGGCCACCGCGTACGGGCTGGCCTGCCAGGAATTGGAGGCGGCCGACTCCGGACTCCGGTCGCTGGTGTCGGTCCAGGGATCGCTGGCGATGACCGCGTTGCACAAATACGGCTCCGAGGAACAGAAGCAGCGATGGCTACCGGATATGGCGGCCGGGCATATGATCGGCTGTTTCGGTCTCACCGAACCGGATTTCGGTTCCAACCCGGGCGGGATGCGCACACGGGCCCGCCGCGACGGCGCCGACTGGGTTCTCAACGGATCGAAGATGTGGATCACCAACGGGTCGGTGGCCGATATCGCCGTGGTGTGGGCTCAGGTCGAGACCGGCGGAAAGAATGTCGTGCGCGGTTTCCTGGTGCCCGCGGGTACGCCCGGGTTCACGGCCCGGGAAATGAAGGGGAAGCTCTCGTTGCGTGCCTCGATCACGGCCGAACTCGATTTCGACGAGGTACGGCTGCCCGCCGACGCGGTACTGCCGGGTGCGTCCGGGCTGTCGGGTCCGCTGTCCTGCCTCGGTGAGGCACGGTTCGGGATAATCTTCGGCGCTCTCGGTGCCGCGCGCGACTGTTTGAGCGCGACCGTCGAATATTCGCGCACCCGCCAGGTTTTCGAGAAACCCCTGGCCGCCTATCAACTCACCCAGGCGAAATTGGCGGATATGGCGCTGGAATTGGGCAAGGGCCAGCTGTTGGCACTGCATCTGGGCCGGCTCAAGGATCGCGGCGAATTGACTCCGGAGCAGGTGAGCGCGGGCAAACTGAACAGCACCCGCGAAGCCCTCGCCATCGCCCGGGAATGCCGCACCATATTGGGCGCCAACGGCATCACCCTCGACTACCCGGTGCTGCGGCACGCGAACAACCTCGAATCGGTCCTCACCTACGAGGGCACCGCGGAGGTCCATCAGCTGGTGCTCGGCAAGGCGCTCACCGACGCGTCCGCTTTCCGCTGAGGACACGAGCGCATCGGAACCACGCGCCATTTCACGCACGGCCACATTCCGTTGTCGGGAAATACACTGCCTCACACTGTGTCCCGCGCGAGCGGAGGACATTGTTACCAACCGTCATCGGTGAGCCATCTCGGTGTCACCCATGAGCCGGTCCGGCAGCGCACTCTGATATTCGCACCCGGCGCGGATCCGAGAACGCCCGGGCGCGGTACAGGGAGGTGCGTGATGAATTCCCAGACGTCCGGGCCGGGCAATCGGCGACCGTCCACCCCGGCGAAATCCGCCCCCGGAGTCGAGGCCGCGCGGAATTCGCGCGAACGCGCCACCCCCTGTCGACTACCCGATCAGCGCGAGTTGGTGGCCGCGTTCACCGGAGCCAGGGGCCGCGAAGCCGGTCAGCCGCTGCTCACCTGGGCGACCGCCCTGACGGATCTGCATCGCCGCCGGCACGGCGATCCGCTGCGACTGCCGGAATAGATTGCCGCCGTGCCGAACTCGTGGCGCTGATCGACCACTGGATCAGCACCGAGCTGTCCGGGCGGCGGCCCCGGCACCGGCACGACGATTCCCTCGGCGCCACGATCGATCGCATGGCGGCCGCGCATGCGCACGCCGACCATCTACTTCACCACGCCGGATGTGTTTCCGACGACCGAGTGCACGCGGCGTGGTATCGGCTGGCGCTACTGGCCGACGAATGGACCGAGCCGGTGGCCGGCACCGAGCCGGTCCCGCGCCGGGCCTGAGCTACGGACAGGATCACGACCTGCGCGAATGCGCGATATATCACAGTTCGATAAATGACGGCGCGTTGTTACCATCGGGTTATGTTCGCCCTGGGTCCTCGTGTGTTCGAAAGCTCCGCCCGCCGCTATCTGGAGGGCATCCAGCGGACCCATGGGGCGCCGGCTCTCGCGGCAGCCGCCGCGCTGCCGGGCCTGTCCGCGCAACTCGATCAGCACGCGGCCGCCGTCCGCGACATCCTCGACCTCGGAATCGATATGGCCGAGCGGATCTCCCCGGTCGTCCTGCTGGCCGGATACATGCGGGGCCTGTTGGACGACCGGACAACGCCTGTCACCGAGCCCGCCGACTGGGCCACCGCCGAATGGCTGCACCTGCGGCTGGCCGGAGCCTGCCTCCAGGCGGGGCACTCGGCCCGATAACCGACTTCCGCCGTGTACCGGAACTCCGGTACACGGCGGAAGAGGGTCGGAAGAGCGCGGCTCAGCGCAGATGGCGCGGATCGCCACCGTAGGGAGACCGGCCGCCCTCGTCGCCACCGCCATAGGGCGATCGACCGGCGCCGCCGTAAGGCGCTTGGCCGCCGCCTCCGTAAGGCGCTTGGCCGCCGCCTCCGTAAGGCGCTTGGCCGCCGCGGTACGGATTGCCGTACTGCCGGTACTGGCCACCGGACATCTGCTGGCCGTAACCGCCGGACTCGTCCGGTTCGCGACGGATTCCGCCACCGTGCGCGGGCTGCGGTTCATCCCACTGCTCCGGGTCGCGTCCGGCGGCGGCACCGCGTCCCGCCTGCTCGGCACCGATCCGCTCGCGTTCCCGCGACGCGTCCTCCCGGCCGCGCTGGTAGGCCTCGGCGTGGCCGCGTACGGCCGGCATCTCCTCCTCGAGCCCGCTCAGCCAGCCCTCCCAGCGCTGCTGCATCGGCCGCACCAGACCACCGCCGACACCGACGACCAGGATGCCGCCCAGGGTGGCGAGAACCGCGATCAGCACCGGCGTGGTGACCGTGGTGGCCACCCCGATCTGGTTCAGCGCGGCGACGATACCGATACCCCAGATGAACACCGCCGCGATCCGGCCGATCATCGGGCCGTAACTCAGCCCGCCGAGCGCGTTGCGCACCAGATCGCTCACCGCGTGCGCGATGGCGCCCGCGACCACCACGATCAGGATGGCCACCGCCGCCCTGGGCAGCCAGGCGACGATTCCGTTGATCAGATTGCTGACCGGGTTGGGGCCGAAGACCCCGAAGCCCATCTGCAGTGCGATCAGCAGGATCGCGTAGAAGGCCAGCCTGCCGAGGAGGTCGGACGCGTCGTATTTACTACGCTCCAGCATCCGCTGGATTCCGCCCCGCTCGACGAGCCGATCGAAACCCACCCGTTCGAGCACTTTGTCGACGATCTTCTCGACCACCTTGGCGATGATCCAACCGACGACCAGGATGACCATGAAGCCGATGAGCTTGGGTACGAATGTCGCGACCGAGCTCCACGCGTCAGAGAAACCCTGCTGGAAATCGATTGCCAAACTTGAGGTTTGCACAAGCCCTTCCCTTCGCTCTCCGATCGGACGCGGCGTTTGCCACGAACGGCACTAGGCCACGTTATACCCCGGTAGAGCAGGTTGAACCTGTGATTGCGGAATAATTGCTAATGTGCCACGCGATCGGTGCTGACGAATCCCAGCAGATCGTGGCGGGTGATCACGCCGACCGGCTTCCCGTCCTCCACCACCATCAGCGCATCGGTATCCGACAGCGCCTTGGTGGCCGCCGAGATCGGCTCGCCCGAGCCGATCAGCGGGAACGACGGGCTCATGTGCTGGGCCACCGAATCGGTGAGGTTCGCGCGGCCCGTGAACACCGCCGAGAGCAGGTCGCGCTCGGAGACGCTGCCGGCCACCTCGCCCGCCATCACCGGCGGCTCCGCGCCGACGACCGGCATCTGCGACACGCCGTACTCCCGCAGGATCTCGATGGCGTCGCGCAGGGTTTCCGAGGGATGGGTGTGCACCAGATCCGGCAGTTCGCCGGACTTACCGCGCAGCACATCACCGACCAGCACTTCCGCGGTCGCTCCGTCGAGCGGGGTGCGCAGGAACCCGTAGGAGCTCATCCACCGGTCGTTGAAGATCTTGGACAGATAGCCGCGCCCGCCGTCGGGAAGCAACACCACCACGACGGCATCCGGCTCGCGCCGGGCCACCTCGAGGGCCGCTACCACGGCCATCCCGCACGAACCGCCGACCAGCAAACCTTCCTCGCGGGCCAGGCGCCGGGTCATATCGAAGGAATCCGCGTCGGAGACGGCGATGATCTCGTCCGGGATCGCCGGATCGTAGGCCGAGGGCCAGAAATCCTCGCCGACCCCCTCGACCAGATACGGGCGCCCGGTACCGCCGGAGTACACCGATCCCTCCGGATCGGCGCCGATGACCTTCACCTTGCCGCCCGATACCTCTTTGAGGTAGCGGCCGACGCCGGTGATGGTGCCGCCGGTGCCGACACCGGCGACGAAATGGGTCACCGTGCCGTCGGTATCGCGCCAGATCTCCGGCCCGGTGGTCTCGTAGTGACTGTCCGGACCGCCGGGATTGGAGTACTGGTCCGGTTTCCAGGCGCCCTCGATCTCATCGACCAGCCGGTCGGAGACGCTGTAGTAGCTGTCGGGGTGCTCCGGCGGCACCGCCGTCGGGCAGACCACCACTTCGGCGCCGTAGGCGCGCAGCACATTGCGCTTGTCCTCGCTGACCTTGTCCGGGCAGACGAAGACACAGTGGTAGCCGCGCTGCTGGGCCACCAGCGCCAGGCCGACACCGGTATTACCCGAAGTCGGCTCGACGATGGTCCCGCCGGGACGCAGCTGCCCGGACTTCTCCGCGGCCTCGATCATCTTCACCGCGATACGGTCCTTGGAGCTGCCGCCCGGGTTCAGATACTCGATCTTGGCGGCCACCAGCCCGGCACCCGCGGGCACCACCGAGTTCAACCGGACCAGCGGGGTGTTGCCGATGAGGTCCACGACATGATCCGCAATGCGCATACCCCCATCGTTGCAGAGACGTTGCCGGGGGGCTTCGTGTGGTCCGCCACCCCACCGCGCAAATCCGGCGGAGCGACTGCCGAGCCTCTACTATCTGGGACCTATGAGGCTGCCGAAGCTCGCACGTGCCACCGCGCTCCTGGCCGGGTCCGCCTTCGCGCTGGTCACCGCGTCCGGGGCCACGGCCGGCGCCGCCACCATCGCGTTCCCCGATGTCCCGACGCTGACCTACGGCGGACTGTGCGGCACGAGTATCCGCACCTGGGCCGATACCAGTACGCAGTGGCCGGGCCGCGCGGTGGTGAACGTCCGGGCGAACCCGGTCGCCGGCATCGGGCCGGGCGCGCACCCGCTGGCGCCGCTGTGCGAGGTCCTGACCACCGTGACCTGGCGCAACCTCGACACCGGGGCCACCGGCACCTACGTGAACAACGTGGTGACCGGTATCTACGGCAGCATCCAGTACTCGCTGTTCCAGGACACCGGGCCCGGCCGGGTGGACGTCGTGGTGACCACGAACCACGCGAGCATCCCGGCGTACGGCAGTTTCGTCGTCCCGGCCTGATATCCGTCCCGGCGCGCACGGTCGCACGAGAACGTTGCCGCTCGTAAAATTCCGGCCATGGGCGAGACTCCGATCGGATGGCGGACTGCCGCGGTGGCCGGCGCCGCCACGGTCCTGCTCGGCTCCGGGGCGGGTACCGCATCCTGGGCCGCCTACCGGCTGCTCACCACCCAGGCGGGCACGGCGCGCGGCATGATCGGCCGCGACACCTCCAAGCCCCCGGAGGCCGACGGCATCTACTCACCGCTCGGGTACGAATCCTGGCGCACCGGTAGACACGCCGACCTGCACCTGATGAGCTTCGGTGACTCCACCGCCGCCGGTCTGGGCTGCCGCAGCGCCGCGGAGGTGCCGGGCGTCCGCATCGCGCACGGTCTGGCCGACGCCACCGGCCGGCGCGTCCGGTTGAGCACCAAGGCGATTTCCGGCGCCACCTCCAAAGGGCTGGCCGGGCAGGTGGACGCCATGTTCGTGGCGGGTCCGCCACCGGACGCGGCGGTCGTGCTGGTCGGCGCGAACGATGTCACCAAGAAGCATTCGATCGGGCGGTCCGCCGAACGCCTCGGCGCGGCGGTCGGCCGGTTGCACGGGGCGGGCAGCGTCGTCGTGGTCGGCACCTGCCCGGATCTGGGCAGCGTCACCGCCATCCCGGAACCGCTGCGCTCGGTGGTGCACCGATGGAGCATCCGGCTGGCCCGGGCCCAGACCGCGGCCACCAGGGCGGCCGGCGGTCGCACCGTCGCCATGGGCGACCTGCTCGCCAAGGATTTCCGCGCCGCTCCGGAGCAGTTGTTCTCCGCGGACGGTTTCCATCCCTCCGCCGACGGTTACGCATTGGCGGCCACCCATCTGCTGCCCGAATTGATGAGAGCGCTCGCTGAACGGGATATGGCCGCAGCGGATATTTCCTAGTAGCCGGGCGCGACGTAGATTCGAAGGGATCGTACCCGCGAGTAGTGTTCGGCCCGGCCGCGCACGCTCCCCGACAAAGGAGTCCTCATGCCAGAGGCCGTCATCGTTTCCGTTGCTCGCTCCCCCATCGGCCGGGCCAACAAGGGGTCGCTCGTGAGCATGCGGCCCGACGACCTGGCCGCGCAGATGGTGCGCGCCGCACTGGACAAGGTCCCCGCCCTGTCGCCCGCCGATATCGATGATCTGATGCTCGGCTGCGGCCAGCCCGCCGGCGAATCCGGGTTCAATATCGCCAAGGTCGTCGCCACCCAGCTGGGCTACGACTACATGCCCGGCACCACGGTGAACCGCTACTGTTCCTCCTCGCTGCAGACCACCCGCATGGCGTTCCACGCCATCAAGGCCGGCGAGGGCCACGCGTTCATCTCCGCCGGCGTGGAAACCGTCTCCCGCTTCCCGAAGGGCACCGCAGACGGTTGGCCCGACACCCACAATCCGCTGTTCGCCACCGCCGAAGAGCGCACCGCCACGTCCGCGCAGGGCGGGGTCGGCTGGCACGACCCACGCGAGGACGACAACATCCCCGACGTCTACATCGCGATGGGCCAGACCGCGGAGAACGTCGCCTCGTTCACCGGGATCTCCCGCGAGGACCAGGACCACTGGGGCGTGCGGTCGCAGAACCGGGCCGAGGAGGCCATCAAAGCCGGTTTCTTCGAACGCGAGATCACTCCGGTGACCCTGCCCGACGGCACCGTCGTCTCCACCGACGACGGCCCCCGCCCCGGCACCACCTACGAGAAGATCTCCCAGCTCAAGCCGGTCTTCCGTCCCGACGGCACGGTCACCGCCGGTAACGCCTGCCCGCTCAACGACGGCGCCGCGGCCCTGGTCGTCATGAGCGATACCAAGGCGAAGGAGCTGGGCCTGACCCCGCTGGCCCGGATCGTGTCCACCGGTGTCTCCGGCCTCTCCCCCGAGATCATGGGCCTGGGCCCGATCGAAGCGGTGCGCAAGGCACTGAAGCTGGCCGGTAAGACCATCGGCGATATCGACCTCTACGAGATCAACGAGGCCTTCGCGGTGCAGGTCCTCGGTTCGGCCCGGGAACTGGGCATGGACCTGGACAAACTGAATGTCTCCGGCGGCGCCATCGCGCTGGGCCACCCGTTCGGTATGACCGGCGCCCGCATCACCGCCACGCTCATCAACAACCTCCAGACCCACGACAAGCAGTTCGGCCTGGAGACCATGTGTGTCGGCGGCGGGCAGGGCATGGCGATGATCATCGAGCGCTTGAGCTGAGTCGCGGCGTCCCCGGCCGCGCAGGCCGGGGACTTCGTGGCCCCGGACACGGGGCGGCCCTCCGGTCGAGTTCGTCCGCCGTGCCGGCGACGGATATGCCACAGTAGGTTTCGGCCTCGAGCACAGGGGCCGAAACGGGAAAAACCGGTGGGCGGGCCGTATCGACGGGGGGTTGGATCGCACCTATGGCCAGGCCTCGATCACCCGAGGTTCCAATGTGGAATTCCACATGGTCAGCAGGACCGGACGCGACTACGGCCACTACGGCACCCCCGACGAGGTGTTGTTCCTCCGCGATACATCATTTTTCGTGCACAACGTGATCCGACTACCCGACGGCAAGACTGTGGTCCAGATGGCCGAGGTCTGACGGACACCCGGTCACTACTGCTGCCGACGCACCATCCCGGTGATCCAGACGGGCGCGAACGGCGATGTGCAGCCCGGGGAAGTCGGGTAGTCCTCGAGGACCTTCAGGCGCTCACCGATATCGATCGCCCGGGCGCGATACTCGGGGTGCTCGATACCGATCTGGGCCAGGCAGGTGTTCATCGCCCATTGCAGGCGGCCCGGGGCCTCCTTCATCTCCGCTTCGATGGTGTCGAGCAATCCGGGCAGGTCGAGCCCCTCGGGATCCTTCGTCACACGTTCGGCGGTCAACCCCCACCCGGCGCTCGCCACCACCGGGTCCGGATCATCGAACCAGGCCAGACGCAGTTCTTCGGTGTGCGGGTTCTTCTTCACCACATAGTTCACGAGCCAGTCGTGCACCTTGGGCGTCCGCGCGTCACGCAGCATGGCGTCCAGTTCGTCGCGACCGAACGCTTTCGGGCGGCAGATCAACAGCGCCAGCAGCCGCGCCGAGGTGTCACCGGTCTCCCACAGTCCGCGCGCGAGTTCCTGCTGGGTCTTCAGTCGTTTCGCGACCGCGCGCAGCCGGGTGAGGTTCACGCCGTGATCGTCACCGTGCTTCTCGTTCACCGCGCGGATCTTCGGGTCCTCGAGATCCGCCAGCTCGGCCAACACTTCGGCCACGCTCGTCTCGGTCGGCGTCGTGGGGGCCACCTCGGTCTCCTGCCTGTCGGCTGCGGGATACAGCCTAGAACCGGATGCGCCCGCGGTCCCCGTAACCAGATCGGCGATCCATCCGACCGCGCGCCAAGCCGGTGTTTCCTCGGCCTCCCGTGCACTGAGGTGCGGGATCACGACCACTTCGGCAGCGTGGTCGAGCGCGTACTGGACGGCGATCCGCGCCGCGAGTTCCGGCCCGGTGTCGGTGTACACCGTGTAGACCACCCGGAGACCATGCGCCCGGGACAGCCGCTCGATCTGCGTACTGTCGCAGCCCGGCCGGCACAGCACGACCGCGCGCCTGCCAGAAGTCACCCGCGCGCCTCGGCGGCGTACTCGGCAGCCGCCGCGTAGCGCGGGCAGCGGTGCGCGGCGTGCACGTCCATCACCTGGTGTGCGTGCGCGTAGCCGCGGATCGGTTCCCGCGAGCGGCAGTGCGCGGTGGGCTGGTCTACGGGTAGCGCTCGAAGCCCCTCCGCCAACCGGCGCAGAATCACCGGATCGTCGGTGACCCAGTGACGGCCCGCCTGCCACAGCCGTAGCGTGGCGGCCATGGCGAGATTATGCGGAGCGCGGGTGGGCAGGGACGGTGACTCCTTACGCATCAGGACCTCATCTCGTAGTCGCAGTGGCACGCGGCCCGCCCGCTCTTCTACGGCAACGTTTCGATCGGACGGCCGGACAAAGGTAAGAACCTGTCTGCTGTTCCAGGGGTACGGTTCGTACCCCTCCCCGCTACGCTTGGAACACAGGATCACCAGCGAAAGGGGCTGCGGTGGCGATCAATTCCGGTGTGAATACACCAGTCGGTATCAGAATCAAAAGATTGCGAGAGAGGGCCGGTATGTCCCGGCCTGTTCTCGCCGGACTGCTGGGTCGATCGACCGAATGGCTCAAAGCCGTCGAGAACGGCCGCTTACAACCGCCTCGGCTACCGATGCTGCTGCGGATCGCGCGAGCACTGGAACTGGACGATCTCGCCCAACTGACCGGCAACGGACACGCCGTTCCGGTCTCGGTATTCGCCGGTGAACAGCACAGCGCTCTGTCCAGTGTGCAATCGGCCCTGACCGATTACCGCCTGGCCCCACCGACATCTCCGCCGAACATCCGCCACCTCGAAGAACGACTGCGGCACGCCTGGACCATTCGCCATTCCAGCCCGGACCATCGAACTCAACTCGGCGCGCTCCTACCTGATCTGATCAAAGACGCCCAGAATGCGGCACGGATCGAGGGAACCGGCCGTAGGCAGGCCCGCCGTGTACTTGCCGGCGTCTACCAGCTGGCCGATTTCTATGTGGCGTATCAACCCGCGACGGAACTGGTCTGGCTGGTGGCCGACCGCGCCCTGTCCGAGGGATACGCCGCGGACGATCCCTACGTGATCGCGTGCGGAGCGTGGGCGATGACCCAGGCATTACGTGACTCGGGCCGCTGGGAAGAGGCGATCGCGCTGGCCCGCACCGCCGCCGAGCAGCTGGACCCGTACCTGGATCGCGACGAAACTCCGGATGATTGGCGCGGCATCCACGGTGCCCTGTACGCGGAGGTCGCCTATGTGCACGCTCGCCGTGGCCGATATGGCGACGCCTGGGCGAACTGGGAGAAAGCCGATCTGACGGCGCGATCCCTCGGCCCGGACTATCGGCATGTACAGACCTCTTTTTCGGTGCCGGTGATGTCCGCGCACGCGACGACGCTGGGAGTCGAATTGCGCAGACCGGGCGAGGCGGTGCGGTCCGCGCATGCGTTCGATGCCGATCAGATCATCTCGGTCCCCCGTCGCAGCAGGCATTTCATCGAGGTTGCCCGAGCCCATTTCCAGCGAGAGGAGTCGGTCGCCGCACTGGCATTGCTGGACAAGTCGGCGCGCACGGCTCCGGAAACAATCCGCTACAACGGTTATGCCCGTCAGATTCTGCACACGCTGAGGGAGAATCCACCTTCGGGTATGCGCGCCGATGTAAACGACCTGTGCGAACGGGTCGGGATCGCCCCGGCGGCGTGAGTACCAGGCACCGCTGTCGATGTACCCGGCGATCGTCGTGGAACCACCGATTGCCGGTCGGTGAATTCGGTGGGCCGGAGGCGCCGAACGCCCAGGTCGTCTTGAATTCGAAGCGCATACCCCTCGCGCGATCTCGGCCGATCGACGACCATTGGACAGGTGATCTGCCCGCATTGCGCGAAGAGTCTGTTGCGCCGCGAGCGCACCGGACGGCGGTGTCCGGCGTGCCGGCGGGAATTCGCGCTGGAGCCCAAGGAGAGCCCGGCGCGGATGCACGATCTGCGGATGCGCCGCCTGGCCGAAAAGCTGAGTGACGGGGGCGATCTGCGCTACACACCCACTCAGCTGTGGTACGCGGCCACGCGGCGGGATGTGCCGAGGGTGGACCGCGGTTACCACGCCGCGCTCGGTTGGTCGTGCGGGATCATCGTGGTGGGCGGGTTCATCTGTGTGGTCAGCGGTGCCGTCCCGGCGTTACCGGGAATCGCCACCGGGCTGCTTCTGCTGATCGTGGTCCCGCTGCTGCTGACGTTCGCGAAACCGTGGTTCCGGCGGCGGACCACGGTGCGGATCCCGGTGGAGCCGCACCGATTCCGCACCGAGGTGCTCGACCGCTGGGCACACATATACGGCGGACCACCGCCGGGTCTGGTGGCCGAGAACATTCCGCTGCCCGCGGTGCCGCGACCACGACTGGCCCTGCTGTGCGGCGACCGCTCGGTACTCGCCTGTCTCGCCACCAACAACGCCGCCGAGGTGTGGGGGATGGCACTGGCCGATCGCGTGGACCGGCTACCGCCGCAGGTGCCGGTACTCGTGTTGCACGACGCCGGCCTGCCCGGCATCGGATTCGGTGCCCGCGCCCGGGACGCGTTGGGCTCCCGCGCGGTACTGATCGGGCTCTCCGCGAGGTCGGTGCTCGCGGCCCGGTCGGCGGTGCGGTTACGGGAGCTGCCGGATCCGGCGGCACCGCCCGTACCCGAGTGGGCTGCCGGGTCCGCCGCCGAGCGGGATTGGCTGGCCGGCGGCTGGTGGTCACCGGCCGCTGCGCTGCCGCCCGCGCAGCTGCTGGGCGTGGTGGCGCGCGGTGTCGAACGAGTACCGGAGGCCGCCGATCCGGACCGGCGGCGGGCCCGCGAGATCGGCTTTCTGACATGGCCGAGCGGGTGACGCCGGCCCGGTGGACGCAGCGGGTTCTCGACCGGCTGCTACCGATCGCGGCGGCCGGAGCCGCGGCACCGAGCGGCCTCCGGTTCACCGAACGCCAGCTCTACTACGAACTCTGCCGGCTGCTCGCCCCGATGCCCCGGCTCCCGCGCCGGATCGCGTTCACCGTGCCGGCGCCGTTGTCCTTCGCCGCCTTCCACACCGCGCTGACCCGGCACGGCGGGGTCCCGGGGCTGCTCGCACCGGCGCCGGCCCGGACCGTGCCCCCGGGAGCGCATACTCCCGAACCCGACCTGTTCGACTACGGTCTGCCGCGCCTGCTCCTCTGCGAATCGCACAGCGTCGCGCAGATGCTGCGTGCCAACGGTCTACCGATGGAATCCGCGACACCGGTGCTCAGCGCGGCCGAACTGCCACTGGACTCCGGCGTGGCAGCCATGCTGGCGCGCGGCGGGGGGTGCGTCCACGTGCTGCACCAGGCGGGGGCGGCGGGTCTCGCTTTTCCCGCCCGCGCGGGCGAACTCGCCGGGATACCCGCGGGGGTGCGCGTGGTTCCGCTGGGGCTGCGGCCCCGGCAGGCCATGGGACTGCACCTGTTCCACCTCGACGGTCCCCCGGTCGATCCGGGAGGACCCCCGGGGGTCCCCTCGGCGCCGGATGCCCCGGGCCCGGTTTTCGATGGCCGCGGATCGGTGCCGCGGGGTTCGGGGGCGGTCGGGCCGCCGGAAGTGGCCGGCGGTGGGCCCCTGCCGGCCGCGGACCATCCGGGCGGCGAGCCCGGGCCCGGCTTCCTGGACGAGCGGGAACAGGCCTGGTTGCGGCGCGGCCGGATCGTCGAACTCGAGGCGGTCCATCCCGCCGTCCTGCTGCGCTCGGTACATCGCCTGGTCCGCGGCGTACGCACCCCGCCACCGCCATCGACCCGGTTGCGACACGCTCGCCGCAGCGGGTTCCTGACCTGGCCCGCCGCCTGAGCACCCGTCGCACGAGAGGAGGCCACTGTGGCCCGATACCAGCAGCTCGCCTATACCGATGAGCTGCTCGCCGACGACACCGTGCACCGGCGCTACGCCGACGGCAGGCAGGAGTGGCGGCGACGCGGCCCGGGCGACACCGTCACCTGGCAGGACGACCGGGGTGATTCCGGGATCGACGAACCGCTGGGCCGCCGGATCGTCAAACGCACCCGACGCGACGGCTCGATCCGCTACGGACGCGAATCCGGTTACGGCCGGACCCTGTGGAGCGACGGCGTGCTGACGGTCAATCGCTCGTCCTTCAACGGCAGGCTCGGCACGATCCTGGCCGGTGTCGCGGGTGGCGCCCTGCTCGGCGCGCTGGTGATGCCGCCGATATCGCTGAGCCCGGAAGAGGAAGAGGAACTGCGCAACCAGGCGGCGCAGTCCGGCGGCGGTGGCGGCGAGGCCGACGGCGACTACGGCGACTGGGGCGACGGATACGGTGACGACGACGATTTCGGGTGAGTGCTGAATGTCTCGATGGTGTGCGTTCCTGACCGGCGACGATCCGTCCGGCCATCTGCGGGCCGTCGGCGCCGAGCCGGTCACTGCCCGCGACGGGCACGCCCTGGGTCTGCTCGACGAGCCGGGTACCGCGCGCGGGCCCTTCGTCGCCGGCGAGTTGACCGCCGTCGGCGAGGTCACGCTGTTCAACGCCGACCGGTTACGCGCCCGCCTCGGCGCGGCGGCCCCACGACCCGACCGGCCCGACGGTGAACTGCTTCTGCACTGCTACGCCCGGCTGGGCACCGCGGGCCTCGCCGCCGCCGAGGGCATGTTCGCCCTCGCCATCGTCGATGGGCCCGACCTGGTGCTCGCGCGCGACCATCTGGGCGCCCGCACCCTCTTCCACGCCCGTTCGGCGGCGGGCTGGGCCGCCGCGACCTCGTTACGTACGCTGAGCCGCTGGCCCGCCCTGCGCACCGGGCTGCACCTACCCGCGGTGCGTTCCTTCCTCACCTTCGCCTACCTGCCCGGGCGCGAAACCCTCCTGCGCGATATCCACGAGGTCCTCCCCGGCCGCTGTGTGCGGCTGCGCCCGGACAGCTCCTCCGCGGAGCACACGTTCTGGGAGCCGCGCGAGACCACGGACGCGCGGCCGGTCGACGAGCACGTCCTGAGGCTTCGTGCGCTACTGGAAGACGCTGTGGCCCGGCGGCTTCCGGCCGGTGAGCCGGTCGGTGTGCTGCTGTCCGGCGGGATCGACAGCAGTCTGGTCACCGCGCTCGCCGCGAAATCGCACGATCAGGCCGTACACACCTATTCGATCGGTTTCGGCGACGCCGTTCCGAACGAACTCGGCTACTCCGGTCTCGTCGCGACACACTGCGGTACCGCGCACCGCGTGCTCACGGTGCCCGGCGCGACCGTCGCCGCCCGGCTGGCGGATACGGTGGGCCTGCTGGACTGTCCGGTCGGCGATCCGCTCACCGTGCCGAACCTCATGCTCGCCGAAGCCGTCGCCGCCGACGGAATCCGCGTCGCGCTCAACGGCGAGGGTGGCGATCCGGTTTTCGGCGGCCCCAAGAACCTGGCGATGCTGATCTCCGAACTGTCCCGCACCGACCCCGATCCCGATGCCCGCGCCCGCGCGTACCTGGACAGCTACCGCAAATGCTACGGCGATCTGCCCGCCCTGCTGACCCCGGAGACACTGTCCGCGCTGGAAGCGGCACCGTCCCCGATCGAACACGTTGCTCCCTACCTGCGCCAGGGCCGGATGACCGGCCTGCTCAACCAGTTACTGCACACCAACCTGCGCACCAAGGGCGCCCACCACATCCTGACCAAGGTGGAGCGCCTGACCGCCGCCAGCGGGATCGAAGGCCGCGCCCCACTGTTCGACCGCGCCGTCGTCGATCACTCCTTCGCCGTCCCGCCCACCGCGAAACTCGCCGGCACCCGCGAGAAATGGATCCTCAAGGAGGCCGTGCGCGATCTGCTGCCGTCCACGATCGTCGACCGCCCCAAGAGCGGGATGCGGGTACCGGTGCAGCAGTGGCTCGCCGGCCCGCTCCGCGATCCGGTCCACGACCTGCTGCTCGGCCGCGCCGCGCGCGATCGCGGCCTCTTCCGGCAGGACACCGTACGCGCCTGGTTGCGCGGCGAGGGGGCCCTGCTGCCCCGGCAGGGCGGCAAGCTGTGGCTGGTGCTGTCGCTGGAATTATGGCTTCGTTCGTTCGACGTGGGGCCGTGACCGCCGTCCGCACGTCCGGTACCGAGGAGTCAGCCCGATGACCGAACCCCGCATCAAGAACCATGCCGACGACGAGAACGAGATCCACGACCTCGCCGAATTCCGGGACGCGGGCCGCAATGTCGTGACACCGGTGGCGCGGTTCGCGCCCGAGGTGGCCGGGGTCGTGGTGGACGCGTTCGCGCGGATCGTCCGGACCGCCAAGGCCACCCGGGCGGCGAGCACACCCGACGCCCAGGGCATCGTGCGCGCGCAGACCTTCGAAGAAGGCGACGTCTACCTGCTGGAGACCCCTTTCGAAGGCTTCTTCGCCGATCGCTACCTCATGGATTTCTACGACGCCGCCGAACGCGGCATCTGCTCGCGGATGCACCTGCACACCGGGCTGCGCTTCGTCCGCATGATGACCGGCCCCGGCACCCATATCCGGGTCGGCGCGCTGTCCCCCTTCGTCGTCACCGATGTCCCCGGGGTGACGCCTTTCCGGCCGGAATGCTTCACCGACGACCTGCCCGACACCCCACCCGGCGTGCACCGCACCCGCTACAACCTGATCGTGCCGCCGTGCTCGTTCGTGGATATGCAGATCCCCCGCGGCGTCAGCCACCAGTTCAATGCCGTCGGCCCGAACGCGGTGATCGATTCGGTGCACCCGGAGGAGTCGATCGAGGTACTGCGCGAAGGAATGGCGGGCTACAAGATGATGGCCCAGACCGTGTTCCTGGCAGGGGAACTACCGGACGCCGCCACCTGCACCGACCTCACGCCCGGCGAATTCTGAGCGGCCGGCGGAACTCGACCGAGGCGCGCTACGACGACGGCACGCCGATCGTCGCACCGATTACCCCGAGCCCGGCCGAGCCGGCTCGACGGCCGGGAAGGAGGTGTGGGTGAGCTGCTCGGAGATCTGCCAGATGCGTTCGGCGTCGTCCACGCTGCGCAGCCGGGAGTAGAGGGCCTGTTCGGCGGGCGGGCCGGACAGGTGCCGGAAACCGCTGGGACCGTAGAGGCGGGCGCCACGCGCGTCCGGTGCGGTCGCGGCCACCAGGGCCGGGAGCAGGGCGGTATCGACCGTCCCGAAGAGGATGCCGCGCCGGGACAGCGCGCGGATGGCACGCACGGCGAGGGTGTCCCGAGCGCGGCCGACTTCGGGACGCGCGGCCAGCAGGCTGGTCGGGACGACGCCGGGATGGGAGAGGTTGCTGGTGATCCCCCAGCCCGCGGCCCGGCTCCGCCGATCCAGTTCCAGCCCGAACAGGCCGAAAGCGATCTTGGACTGGCTGTACGCGTGGCGCCCCCGGTAGGACCGTTCCCAGTTCAGATCGTCCCAGTTGATGGCGTTCTCGTTCGCGGCGACACTGATCTGCGAGGTGACGCGCGCGCGTCCCGCGCGCAGCAGGGGCAACAGGTGGGCGACGAGGGCGAAGTGCCCCAGGTGGTTGCTGCCGAACTGCAACTCGAAGCCGTCGGCGGTGGTCTGCCGGTCCGGTGGCGTCATCACCCCGGCGTTGTTGACCAGAATGTGGATCGGCCGGTTCTCGCCGCGCAGGGTGTCCCCCAGTGCGGCGACCGAGTCCAGTGACGACAGGTCGAGGTCCCGCAGGGACACAACCGCTCCCGGATGCCGCCGTTCGATCTTCGCGACCGCCGCTTCGCCCTTGCGCGGATTGCGGACGGGCATCACGACGATCCCAGGTAGCCGGGCGGCAGTCCGGGCAGACTGAACAGCACCGGACCGATAAGGAGGAAGCAGCCGTGATCGATCGAGCGGGGCTCGCCGAGTTCCTCCGCCGCCGGGAGTCGCTGCAGCCCGAAGACATCGGTCTCCTACGCGGGCAACGGCGTAGAACCGCCGGTCTGCGCCGCGAGGAGGTCGCCACGCTCTGCCACATCTCCACCGACTACTACAGCCGGCTGGAGCGGGCACGCGGACCGCACCCGTCCGAGCAGATGATCGCCTCGATCGCACAGGGCCTGTACCTGTCCCTCGACGAACGCGACCACCTGTTCCGCCTCTCCGGGCACAACCCGCCCCCGCGGGGCGCCACCAGCGAGCACATCGGCCCCGGACTGCTGCGCATCTTCGACCGGCTTCCCGACACACCCACCGAGATCGTGACCGAACTCGGCGAACACTCCGGCAGACCCCGCTCGGTGTGGCCCTCACGGGCGATACCACCCGCTACACGGTCCGGCCCGCAGCATCGGCTACCGGTGGTTCACCGACCCCGCCACCCGGGCCCTGTACCACCCGGACGACCACGCACTGCACTCTCGCGTCTTCGCCGCCGGGCTACGCAAGATGGTCACCCTCCGGGGGCCCGGATCACGCGCCGCTCACCTCATGGACCTCCTGCTCGACCGCAGCGAAGAATTCCGCACCGTCTGGGACCGGCACGAGATCGGCATCCACTACAACGGTGTCAAACGCTACGCGCACCCGGAGGTCGGCGCCCTCGAACTGACCTGCCAGACACTCCTCGACCCCGAGCAGTCCCACCTGCTCCTCGTCTACACCGCTGTCCCCGGCAGCGAGAGCTACGAGAAACTCCAGCTTCTCTCCGTCATCGGCGCCCAGCGGATCGCCCCGGGGGTGCCTCCGGCCGGGTGAGCGGACGCGCGGTGCGGCCGGCGAACGGTTCGCGTTCTGTACACATGCTGTACATCGGCGGACAGCTCGTCGATCGTGTTCTCGCCCAGCGGCGACATACAGGAGAATGAGCGGGTGAGGAAGGAAAGTGTTTCACAGGACCCGGAGCCGATGGTCCCGGTGCCGCGGCGCACGGGCAGTTTCCGCTTCTGGCTGGCCGAACAGCGCTGGGAGTGGTCCGACGAGGTCGCGGCCCTGCACGGCTACGCGCCGGGTGAGGTGGAACCGACCACCGAGTTGCTGCTGGCGCACAAGCATCCCGAGGACCGCGGCGGGGTCGCCGATACGTTGGCGATGGTGGTGAGCACGGGTGCGCCGTTCAGCAGCCGCCACCGCCTCATCGATACCGCCGGCCAGGTACACCACGTACTGGTCGTCGGGGATCAGATGCTCGATGACACCGGCGCGGTGACCGGCACCACCGGCTATTTCATCGACATCACCGACACTCTCGGCGAAGAGCGCCAGGACGCCCTGGACACCGCGATACCCGGGATGGTCGCGGCGCGGGAGCTGATCGAGCAGGCCAAGGGCGCGGTGATGACGATCTACGGGATCTCGGCCGAACAGGCCTTCCGGGTGCTGATCTGGCGGTCGCAGGAGACCAACACCAAACTCCGCGATCTGGCCGCCGAACTGGTCGCCGCGGTGGTCGAGTTCGGCGGTGCCGAAACATCCACCCGGACCCGGTTCGACCATCTCCTGCTCACAATCCACGAACGATCCGGCCCTGAGCGCCCGTGAACTCACGGGTTCGATATCGCAGTACGACCGCTCGGACACGAAACGGCCCCCACCGGAGTGGGGGCCGTTTTCATGCGGACGCGGTCGCTACTAGTCGCTCTGGAAGTAGCTCAGCAGGCGCAGGATCTCCACGTAGAGCCAGACCAGGGTGACCGTGAGGCCCAGGGCCACACCCCAGGCGGCCTTCGGCGGGGCCTGGGCGCGGATGAGCTGGTCGGCGGCGTCGAAGTCCAGCAGGAAGCTGAACGCGGCGATGGCGATGACGACCAGGCTGAAGATGATGGCGATCGGGCCGCCGTCACGCAGGCCGAAGCCGCCGTCGGTGAAGAAACTCGCGATCAGGTTGCCGACCACCAGCACCAGGATGCCGATCATGGCGCCGATCAGCATGCGGGTGAATCGCGGGGTGACCCGGATGGCGCCGGTCTTGTAGACGACGAGCATGCCGGCGAACACACCGAAGGTGCCCAGGATGGCCTGGCCGATCATGCCCGCGCCGCCCGCGCCACCGAAGCTGATATCGGTGAACATGAACGACAGGGCGCCGACGAAGACGCCTTCGGCGACCGCGTAGGAGAGCACCAGCGCCGGGTTGTCGGCCTTGTTGCCGAAGGTGGCGACCAGTACCAGGACCAGGCCGATGAGACCGCCGCCGATGACGAACAGCGGCGCGAGGCCGTTGTTCGCACTGGTCAACAGGTAGGTGACCAGCGCGGACAGCGCGAGGACACCCAGCGTGATACCGGTCTTGGTGACCACATCGTCGATGGTCAGCGACCGGGTCGGCGCCTGCGGGTAGGGCTGCTGATACTGCTGCGGGTACTGCTGCTGGTTGCCGTACTGGTAGCCCAGCTGTCCCGCGCCGGCGGCAGCCGAGCCGAAGCTCGCGTAGCCGGTTTCCTGCCGCGGCAGATTCTTGAATACCGGATTGCTTGTGGCGCGCACCGCAAATCCCTTTCTCGGAGTTCGTTGGCCATACCGGAGCACGACCGTCGGCTCGAGCTGTTACTCGATATCCAACTGTCCGTCCAACGATCACGACCCCCGGTGGAGTTCCCGGGCGAGACGACAAGACAGACAAACCGGACCTTACCGCCGGTCGGGCCCGGATGGACCCCGGACCGGGATACCGGTCGGCGGTGGCTGCCGCGCACGACCTCGCCGGATGCCGATACCGGCTGCTCACAGGGTGTCGAACCCCATTATCCGGGGGACTCGCCTATCACCGGGACGCCGTCTCGGGAGCGTACGTCTCCGCCGCGAGGTGCGCTACATCACCATCACGAGGATCACGATGATGATGAGCAGTCCGATCAGCAGTCCGATGGTGACGGCCACGGTCGGGCTCAGCTGTCGCGGGCCGGGTCGCGGGGCGGGAACCGCGACCGCGGCGGGGCGTGGCGGCTGGGGCTGCGCGCGCCGGGGCAGCGGGCCGGAGCGCGGACTGCGCAGGCCGGCGGCGGAGTTGCGGGCCGCCCAGGCGGGGATGGTGCCGTCCTCGGTCCGCACCGGGGCGCCGAGGATATTGCTCGCGGCGCCGGGACCGAAAGCGGCGGCGAGGATCTCGTCCCGCGCCTCGGCCATGGTGGGGCGACGCTGCGGGGCCGGTTCCATCATGTGCAGCAGCGCCCGGGTGAGCACGCCGCTGCGACTCGGCGGAATGATCTGCGCCATGGCGGCGCGCTCCACGATGGCGCCGGTGTCGTCGTCCATCCCGAACGGCGGCTGCCCCTCGATGGCGGTGTAGAGAGTGGCACCGAGGGAGAACACATCACTGGCGGCGGTGGGCTGGGCACCGCGCGCGACCTCCGGCGGCAGATAGGCGGGCGTACCGGTGATCATGCCGTCCGGTTCGTCGGCGGCCTCGGTGATATTGCGGGAGATACCGAAGTCGCTCAGCTTCGCCATACCGACCCCGGGCCCGCGATCGGCGACGAGGATATTGCCCGGCTTGATATCGCGGTGCACGATCCCGACATGATGCGCGGCGGCCAGCGCGTCGGCGACCTGGGCGCCGATCTGGGCCACCTCGATCACCGGCAGGGCGTTCACCAGGGCGAGCGCCCGGGCCACACTGCGCGAGGGCAGATGTTCCATCACCAGCCAGGGTTCACCGGCCTCGATCACCACGTCGTAGACGGCGATGGCGTGCTCATGGGACAGCTTCGCCGCGACCCGGCCCTCGTGCACGATCTGATCACGGACCCGCCGGGCCTGGGCCTCGTCCATACCGGCGGTGGACAGCACCTGCTTGATGGCGACCTCGCGGTCCAAGAGCCGGTCACGGGCCTCCCAGACGGCTCCCATACCGCCACCGCCCAGCTTGGACTGCAGGCGGTATCGGCCGGCCACCAGATAGTCGGGGCCGACGATGGGACGGGGGCGATCGATCATGGGTGTGAGACTAGCCGAATTCGGTGGTAGCTGGCCGGATTCGGAGCCGGACCGCGTCGTACGTGACTTCGTTCACCACAGCGGGCCGCCACCCCGCCGGAGGTACTTCCGGGGGCGGGTTTCAGCCGATAGTCTGTCGAATGTATGTTCGAACCAGGAGTTAGCTGGATCGGTGCCGGCCACTTCGGTGCGACCGGCCGTTCGTCCGGCGTCCGTCGCGGAAGTGGGTGAAAGTATGACGGCACGGCCACCGAAGGCGAGCGGCGCCCAACTGCGGCAGCTGGCGCAGTTGCGGCGCGCCCGGGCAGCGAACGGCGGCTGCGTACCCGGCCCCTCGGCCGCGCCACGCGGCGAGAACGGTCTGTCCGCACCGGTGGCGCCGGCGACCGGCCTGCGACGGGAGATCCTGCCCGTACCTACGGCCCTGGCACCCCTGCTGCCCGAAGGTGGCCTGGTCAAGGGCAGTGTGGTGGCCTACACCGGCGCCGGGTCGTTGCTGGCCGGGTTGCTCGCCGCCGTCACCGGACCGGGCGGGCACGCGGCCACCGTCGGGCTGCCCGGGCTCGGTCTGCTCGCCGCCGCGGAGATGGGTGCCCGGCTGGATCGGATCGCGGTGGTCGCCGACGCGGGCCAGGACCCGGTGGAGGTGGCGGCGGTGTTGCTCGACGGTATGGAACTGGTGGTGCTCGGCCTCGGTGGCGCCGCGATCCCCCCCGCCCGCACCCGGGTACTCACCGCGAAGGCCCGCGGCAAGAACGCCACCCTGATCGTCACCGGCGGCTCCTGGCCGGCTCCGGACCTGAACCTGGAAGCGAGGGTATCCGGCTACACCGGGCTCGGGACTGGCAGTGGGCGTATTCGTTCCATCGGCCTCGACGTCGAGGTCCGCGCCAAAGGCGGTGTACCGCACCGCGGCCGACTGATCGCTCGCCCACTCGCCGGCCGGGTGGAGTGGATCGCGCCGGTCGTCGCGGAAGCCGGCGAGGGCCGCACACCGGAACGGCAGGAGCGGTCGGTTGCCTCCTGACCGGTCCGCACCGGGTACCGCCCGCGGCGGCCCCCGGGTCATGGCGGTGTGGTGCCCGGACTGGCCGGCGGTCGCGGCGGCGGCGAGCGCGGGGCTGCCGCCGGAACAACCGGTGGCGGTACTCCACGCGAACCGGGTGGTCACCTGCTCGGCCGCCGCCCGCGAAGCCGGGGTGCGCCGCGGTATGCGCAAACGCGAAGCCCAGGGCCGCTGCCCGGAACTCGTAGTGGCGCAACAGGACCCGGACCGTGATGCCCGGCTGTTCGAACCGGTCGCCGCGACCGTGGACACCCTCGCCTCCGGCGTGGAAGTGCTACGGCCCGGTCTGCTGGCCCTGTCCGCCCGCGGTGTGGTCCGCTACTTCGGTTCCGCCGAGGCCGCGACCCGCCGGGTACTCACCGCGCTGGCCACCGCCGGCGTGGAGGCGCGGGTGGGTATCGCCGACGAACTACCCACCGCGATCGTCGCCGCCCGGCACGGGGCCATCGTGGCCCCGGGGGGCGACGCCCGGTTCCTGGCCCCGCTGCCGATCGCGGAGCTGGCGGCCGAAGCGGGCCCGGCGGCCGCGGAACGGGCCGCGCTCATAGATCTGCTGCACCGGCTGGGCCTGCGCCGGCTCGGGGATTTCGCCGAGCTGACACCGGCCCAGGTGACCTCCCGATTCGGTACGGACGCGATCCTCGCGCACCGCGCGGCCCGCGCCCTACCGGAACGCCCGCCGGCGCCGCGCCGGCCCGCACCGGATCTGGAGGTCCGGCTCCCCTGCGACCCGCCCATCGACCGGGTCGATCGGGCCGCGTTCGCCGGGCGGCTACTGGCCACCCGACTCACCGCGGTGCTGTCGGCCGCCGCGCTGGCCTGCACCCGGCTCGAGATCCGCGCCGAAACCGAAACGGGCGAGAACCTGTCCCGGGTCTGGCGCTGTGCCGAACCGCTGACCGCCGACGGCGTCGCCGACCGGGTGCGCTGGCAGCTGGACGGCTGGCTGACCCGGCCCCCGGACGGCCGCGCCGGCGGACCGATCATCCTGTTGCACCTGGTGCCGGTGGAGGTGGTGCCGGCCGGCGCCCTGCAACTGGGTCTGTGGGGCGATACCGGATCGGGTGACGAACGCGCGCTACGCGCCCTGGTCCGCGTCCAGGGCCTGCTCGGTGGCGACGCGGTGCAGGTGGGTGTGCTCAGCGGCGGACGCGGGCCGGCCGAACGGGTCACCATGGTCGCGTTCGGCGACGAACGCGCCCCGCGCACCGATCCGGCGCCACCCTGGCCGGGCCGGATCCCCGAACCCGCCCCCGCCGTGATCATGCTCGACCGTCCACCGGTCACCCTGGAATCCGCCGACGGCGCACCGGTGCGGATCACCGAGCGCGGCGGTTTCAGCGGACCCCCGGCGCGGCTGCGCTGGGGAAAATCCAGCTGGCGGCTCACCGCCTGGGCCGGCCCCTGGCTACTGGACGAACTGTGGTGGTCGCCCGGATCGGCACCCAGCGCCCGCGCGCAAGTCGAACTACCCGGTCCGCACAGTCTGCTGCTGTTCGCGGAGAACGACCGGTGGTATGTGGAAGGGCTCTACGATTGACTTCCTCCCGGCCCTGCAGGACGGGGCTTCCACGCTACGGAGATCGGGTGACCGCCGCGCTCAGTATCCGTCGCAGGCGTCGAACGCCGCGTCCTTGTCCGCGTTGAACGTATCGATCTGCCCGTTCACCTCTTCGACCGAGGCATTGCGTTCCAGCAGGTCGGCCAGTGATCTCAGATTGTCGCGGTAGGTGCGCATCGGAGTGGAGACATCGTTGGGCACATCCGGGTTCAGGTTCTGATCGATCTTGTCGGCGGTATCGCGCAATGCGGTGATCGCGGCCTGCTTCTTGGGCTCGAGATCGGGGGCCTTGGCGTCACTGGCGTCGATATAGGCGTTGAACGCGTCCACCGCGGGGTTGTTGTTGTCGCGTAGCGCATCGCATACATCGGTGGCGGCGGCCGCCGCGGCGGCGGCACGCGAGGAGGAGGCCGCGGCCGACGACGAGGCGACCTCGGAGGTGTACAGCTGCAACTCGGACTGGTTCACCTGGGCGGTACCGGTCACGGTGTTCGAGCAGGCCGCGATGAAACCACCCGCGATGAGCGCGGTCACAGCGGTGGCGAGACCGGCTCGTTCGAGTCGTCGCATAGGTGTTGAACTCCCCTCGGATGCCCACGACCCCGTATTTTCGCCCCGGCGCGCCGGACATCTGAGCCGCCGGTGCTGTCAACCGTACTGCGTCGAGTCGAATTTCGACCCGCCGGCCTCGCCATTGATGATCAACCGATACCCGGGCGCACCCGACGCTACCCGGAGGCGATATCGATGACCAGGCGGTTCGGCATGGTGGCGCTGGATACCGTGAAGCCCGGCTCGTCGCGGGCAACACCGATGAACGACTGCGTGACCCCTTCGAAAACCGTGGTCCGGTAGACCCCGGCGATCCCGGGAACGGCGGGATCGGTGGCCGGGTCGGGACCCGAGTAGGGCGTCACCCGGCTGTCGAAGGGATAGGCCGATCCGGTGATCCGCACCTCGAGCACCGATTCGCCCGCCACCTCCAGTTCCCGGCCGCTGCCGTCCTGGACCGCCCGCCCGGTGTACCACACGCTCCAGCCCGGTGTGCCCTCCCCGCCGAGTTCGTATTCCACGCGATCGAAACCCGGATGCCTGCTCAGCCGGATATCGGTGACCGTCAGCGCGGCTCCCGGCGAAGCCTCGGCCTGTTTGGGGACCGTATCGTCGGGCGCGGGCACCGCCTCACCCGGTAGCGGCGCGGGTGGCGCCGGCAGACCCGGGGTGTCCACTTCCGAACTCGGCACCGCCGGTACCAGCTCCGGAGAGCTAACCGGTGGTGTGGAGCCGGAGTGGGCACATCCCGCGAGAAGACCCAGCATTGCCACCACTACCAGAACACGCCCGGTACGCATGCGGCCGATGCTAACCGGCGTAGCCGTTGTCCTGCGGGAACACACTCTTTTCCGGTGTGCCATGGACAGCCCGCGCTCCGGCCGGGCCGTGGGGGCGCGCGCGAGCAGCGGACCGGCCATCCGAAGGGGCGGCCGGCGGGCCTCGGCAACGATCTAGCACACTTGACCTGTGCGAGACGTGGAGGACCTACTGGAACGGTTGCGCCGCTATCCGGATGTGGAGGCCGCCAACCTGTACGCCGTCGATGCCGCCGACCGCCTGATTCTCGACGAGGCAGCCGAAGCGCTCGCCGGAGCCGCGGCCGCCCGGGAAACGGTCGCGGTGATCGGGGACGGTTACGGCGCCCTCACCCTCGGTGCCGCCGCCGCCCACGACCTGCACGACATCCGGGTTCACCAGGATCTGCTCACCGGCGAACTCGCCCTGGCCGCCAACGCCCGGGCCCTCGGTCTCACCGACCGTTACACCTCCCACCCGCTGGACGAGACCCTGCTGCGCGGTGCGACCGTCGTCCTGCTGCGGCTACCGCGCGTGCTGGCCGGTCTGGCCGAAATCGCCGAGGCCGTCGCCCGCTACGCGCACCCCGCGGTCCGCGTCTTCGCCGGCGGCCGCGACAAATACCTGACCAAGGCCATGAACGAGGTACTGGCCGAATCGTTTTCCGAGGTGCGGGCCAGCCGCGGCCGGCAGAAATCCCGCACTCTGCTGGTCCGCGGCCCGAAACCGGTGGGCGCGCCGCGTTTCCCGGTGCACGAGCACATCGGCGAGATCGGTATCGACGTGGTCGCGCACGGCGCCGCGTTCGCCGGTACCCGCCTCGATATCGGCACCCGGTTCCTGCTCGAACATCTACGCGCGATGAAACCCGACGCCCGCGACGCCGTCGACCTCGGCTGCGGAACCGGGATACTGGCCGTGGCACTGGCCAGGTCCCGACCGGGGCTCGCGGTGGTCGGCACCGACCAGTCCGCCGCCGCGGTGGCCTCCGCCACCGCCACCGCCGCCGCCAACCAGGTCACCGACCGGGTCCGGGTGGTCCGCGACGACGCGATGTCCGGCGCCCCGGACAACAGCGCCGACCTGGTCGTCTGCAATCCGCCGTTCCATGTCGGTGCCGCCGTGCACACCGGATCGGCCATCAAGATGTTCACCCAGACCGGCCGGGTGCTGCGCCCCGGCGGCGAGCTGTGGACGGTCTACAACAACCACCTCAACCATCGCACCGTGGTCGAGCGCATGGTGGGCCGCACCGAAGTGATGGGCCGCAACCGGAAATTCACCGTCACCCGCTCGGTACGTGGTCTGCACGACCCCACCCACCCTTGACGCCGCTCAGTCGATACGCCGCCGATGCGCCCACCGCGTGAGCGCGTTCCGGTTGGACTGCTGAGTCTTACGGAGCACGTTCGATGCGTGGGTCTCCACCGTCTTCACCGAGATGAACAATTTCTCGGCGATCTCCCGATAGGTGTAACCGCGCGCCAGCAGACGCAATACCTCGAGCTCACGCGGGGTCAGCGAATCCAGCTCCGGATCCAGCGGCGGCTCGGGCACCGGAGACCTGCCGGTGAACGAATCCAGGACGAAACCGGCCAGCCGCGGACTGAACACCGCGTCCCCGCCGGCCACCCGGCGGATCCCGTCGGCCAGTTCGGCACCGGAAATCGTCTTGGTCACATAACCCCGGGCGCCGGCACGGATCACCGCGATCACATCCTCGGCGGCATCGGACACACTCAACGCCAGACACACCGGACCGCTGTCGATCCCGTGCAGCACCGCCACCCCGCCCCCGTCGGGCATATGCACATCCAGCAGCACCACATCGGGTTTCGCGCTGTTGATCCCCGCCACGGCCTCGGCCACGCCGCCGGCCTCCCCGACCACCTCCATATCCGTCTCCCGGCTCAACTCGGCCCGCACTCCGGAACGGAAAACGGCGTGATCGTCCACCAGAAAAACCCGCACGCCCACCCTCTCTGTATTCATGGCGCCGCCTGCGGCGTCGCGGGGTCGAGGCCCCCTAGGGTCTCAACCCTTTGTGGGCCTCGCTGGACTCGGCGCCGGGCGAGGCGGCCGGGTAGGGCGGGGCACCAGTGCCGATTACCGTGCGATACATGGTTCCAGATGCGCGGGGAGGAAGAGATCCGGGTGGAGCCGACCCGGCCGGCGGCGAGGTCGAGTGCCGTCTGGTCCCCAGGCACAGCAGCTATTCCGTAGACGGAGATTTCGGCCGCGGTCCCAGAAGGTCGATCAGATGTTCCCTGCCCCACGCCGCTGACGGAGCGAGCACGCGCCGGTATGAACGCCCGCTGACAGCCGCGGGAAGGTACCGAGTTCGAAGTCGAACCGGCCCGGAGGAACGAGTACATCCACGCTGCGGGCGACAGGGCGGCTGGGTCGGTTCGGATGCGATCGGGCCCCCGACCTATCGGCAGGGGCGACGCGTTCCGGTTTCGCGTGGAGTTCGGTCGGCGTGTTGGCGCCCGCGTAGGCCGAGGCCGGCGGGCGCGGCCGGCCGGTGGGTGGTTCCAGCGGGGCGGGCAGTTCGGCGCGCCCGTCACCGCAGAGTTCATCAGCGGTGACCATTCGGGCGCGCAGGATCGGAGGCGGCCCGGTGCGGTCGGGTGAGGCCTGCGGTGACGACCTCGGTGGCGTCCACCCGGGACAGATCCTGCGGTTCGGGGGCAGGGGTGGGCGCGGCGGCCCGGCGGAAGGCCTGCGCGGGGACGGACTCCACGGTTTCGTCCCGGACTTCGTTCACTTGCTCTTCCGCCTCCGAGGACCCGGAATCGGTTCGCGGCATGATGATGCGGACCTCGGTACCCCGGCCGGGCTCCGAGACGATCTCCACCGTCCCCCCGCGGCGCTCCACCCGGGCGCGGATCGAACGTGCCAGGCCGTGACGGTCCTCGGGGATCGAATCGGGGTCGAAACCCGTCCCTCGGTCGCGGACGAACACGCTGACCTGGTGTGGTTCGGCCTCGGCGAACAGGTCGATATCGGAGACCCCGGCATGTTTGGCGGCATTCACCAGGGCTTCGCGAGTGGCGCCCAGCACCGCGGTGAAATGCTCCTTCGGCAGGCCGGAGCCGCTCTCCGTACCGTCCATCGCCACATCACCCACCGTCACGGGTGTGACCTTCACCCCGTGCTGGTCCTCCACCTCGCCGGCGATGGTGCGCAGCGCGGCGGCGAGACTGGATTCGGCCGGTCCCGAATCGGCGAACAACCAGCGGCGCAGCTCCCGCTCCTGACTGCGCGCCAGGCGCAGCACCTCCTGCGGGTCACCGGCCTGCCGCTGGATCAGGGCCAGCGTCTGCAATACCGAATCGTGCAGGTGCGAGGCGATCTCCTCGCGTTCCTCGTTACGGATCCGCGCGGCACGCTCGGCATTCAGCGAATGCATGAGCCGCAGCCCGAGCGGAACGGTCAGCAGGCCCACTCCGATCAGGGTGGCGGCGACCGCCAGGAGCGCGGAGCCCAGCGAACCCCAGTCCAGCTGGGACAGCACCACCACGGCCAACCCGGTGACCACCAGCGTCACGCCCGCGATGATGCGCGACCAGGTGACCACCGACGGTTTCGCCGGTATGCCGACCAGCGACCGCGGACCGTCGGCGTCGTATTCGCGCCACACCAGTGCCGCGCCCACCGCGATCACCACGATCGGCGCGATCACCCGCGCCGCCGCGCCACTGAACGCCCACGACACCGCCACCGACAGACCCAGTCCGAGCAACGCCAGCCCGATCGCCTGCCGGCGCTCGGTACCGGAGGGGCGACCCGAATCGGTGCCGTCGGGGGTGAAGATCCACAGCAGGCCGTAGGCGACTATCCCGGCCCCCGCCAGCGCGGACAGCAGGACAAAGGCCATCCGCACCTTGAGTACGTCGACAGCGAGGTGGTCGGCGACACCGCCGGCCACCCCGCCGACGATCCGGCCGCCGGAACGGCGCACCAGACGCGGGGTATCGGCACCGGGAACCGCCCCGGACCCGGCAGCGGCCCCCCGCGTGTAGAAGGCAGGTCCGAACGGGCACATACCCTCGATACTGGCACGGGAACCGCACCGGCAGCCATGGGGAAACACCCTGAGATCGGTCTCGGGCCCTCCCCATCGACGGTGCTCAGGAGGTTTTCCGGTCCAACTTCAGGGTTCACCCGGATGTGCGCGCGGGCGCCCCGAGCGGACCATGGGGTCCATGACGAGAACGAGCTTCGGCGATCAGCTGCAGCATATGTGGCAGACCCGGCCGGTTCGGCTGCCCCGGCGGGGCCCGATCGCCGGAGTCGCGGCGGGTTTCGGCCATCGCTACGGTATCGATCCGGTGCTGGTCCGGGTGGCGTTCGTGGTGTCCACCATTTTCGGTGGCGCCGGAATCGTGCTCTACCTGGCTGGATGGCTACTGTTCCCGGAACCCGGGGGCCGCGGTTCCATGGCGGAGTCGCTCACCCGCAAGGACCAGGAATCATCGAATCAGACCAAGACCATCGTGCTGATCGTGGCGCTGGCGATCGCGGTGAGCACGATGGGACCGGTGGGGATCGGGCTCGGCGGCTCCGGTGTCATCGCGCTGGCGCTGATGCTCGCCGGCTGGTGGATGCTGCACATGCGTTCCCCCGAACCACCGCCGCTGCCACCCGGCACCGCCGAACCGGGGTCGCTGGGTAACCCCGCTACGACCGGGTACCCCGGCGCCGTGTTCCCGCAGGGCGGGGTCGATCCCTACGCGCCGCCCACGGACGTGTACACGCCGTACACCAGACTCCCGGAACGCTATATCCCCGACCCGCCGGCCGACATCCCGCAGCCCGCGGCCGAGTCGGGCGGCACCGCCGCCGGATCCGCCGGCGATCCCCCGCCATCGGTGCGCCCACTGCTCACCAAGGGCAGTGACGCGGCCTCCGGTCCCGCGCGGGTCACGGGAACCGGCCGGAGTGGCGGAAGCGGCGATTCCGCGGTCGGCGAGCCCGCCCGGGCCGAGAGCTCGACCGGCGGGTCGACGACTCCCGGCGACCCGGCCGGGGACCGGCCCGCCGCGGGTACGGGCACATTCCGGAACACCCGTCCCACGATCGATATGAACAAACCCGGCACCGCGGAGTTCGAGCGCCGCACCCCGCCCTCCTGGGATCCACTGGGTGTCGCGCCGCTGGCCTGGGATCTACCCGAACCCGCGCCGGCCCGCACGATGGTCGCGCCGGCCGCCGAGCCGCGGCCGCGTTCCCGCTTCACCCCGGTCGTCCTCGGCCTCGCGGTCCTGGCGGCGGCGGCCGCGGGGGCCACGGCCGTGGCGGGGAGCGACTGGATGACTCCGGGGCGGATCGGCGCGATCGCCCTGGCGGTGATCGGGCTGGGCCTGGTGGTCGGTTCGTTCCGGCGCCGCGGCCACGGGCTGCTGCTGGTCACCGCTCCGCTGGCGGCTTTCGTACTGCTCGCCGCGGTGATCGGACCGGTGGACCTGCAGAACTCCACCATGGGCGACCGCACCTGGGCGCCCGCCTCGGCCACCGAGATCCGGCCGGAGTACGAGGTCACCATGGGGACCGGCACGCTCGACCTACGCGGTGTCGACCTCACCGCGGCCCGGACCGTCGATGTCGACGTGCACATGGGTCAGGCGACGGTCCTGGTACCCGAGAACATGAATGTACGCACCGAATGCACCGTCCGGATGGGCGAGGCGAACTGCCCCGACGGGCTGACCGGGCCCGGCGGGGACGCTCCGGTGCTGAACTTGAACGTGCACGTGCGGATGGGCGATGCGGAGGTGCGCCGTGGCTGAACAGCAGACAGGTGACCGAACCGATGGGCGCGCGGCCTGCGGGCGCGCCCGGCGTGGCGGTTTCTCCCCCGGATTGTTCCTCGTGGGCCTGCTGGTGCTCGCGCTGAGCGCTTGGGCGCTGGCCGGCCCCACCGGATGGGGCCTCACCACGATCGTCCCGATCGGCTGGATCGTCGTCGCGGTCGCGATCGTGGTCGGCCTGATACTGGTCGTATCGCCCCGGAGACGCCGCCGCTAGCAAAGCCCGCGTACGAACGGAACCGGCCGGACCTCTACAGGTCCGGCCGGTTCGTCGTCACTCCCACTCGATGGTGCCCGGCGGCTTGCTGGTCACATCCAGGACCACCCGGTTGACCTCCGGCACCTCGTTGGTGATCCGGGTGGAGATCCGTTCCAGCACCTCATAGGGCAAGCGGGTCCAGTCCGCGGTCATCGCGTCCTCGCTCGACACCGGCCGCAGCACGATGGGATGCCCATAGGTGCGGCCGTCGCCCTGCACACCGACACTGCGCACATCCGCGAGCAGCACCACCGGGCACTGCCAGATCTGTCCGTCCAGACCGGCGGCGGTCAGTTCCTCGCGCGCGATGGCGTCGGCCTGCCGCAGCGTCCGCAATCGGTCCTCGGTGACCTCACCGATGATCCGGATCGCCAGTCCCGGGCCCGGGAACGGCTGGCGGGCGACGATCTCCTCCGGCAACCCGAGTTCCCGGCCGACCGCCCGGACCTCGTCCTTGAACAGCAGACGCAGCGGTTCGACCAGCTCGAATTCCAGGTCTTCGGGCAGCCCGCCCACATTGTGATGCGATTTGATGTTCGCGGTGCCGCTTCCCCCGCCCGACTCCACCACATCCGGGTACAGCGTTCCCTGGACCAGGAACTCCACCGTCGGAGCCGCATCGCCGGCCGCCTGTTCGCCCACGACCTCGCCCACCGCGTCCTCGAAGGACCGGATGAACTCACGGCCGATGATCTTGCGCTTCTCCTCCGGGTCGGTGACGCCCTTCAACTCGCCCAGGAACTTGTCCACCGCGTCCACGGTCACCAGCCGGGCTCCGGTGGCGGCCACGAAATCCCGCTGCACCTGTTCGCGTTCTCCGGCGCGCAGCAGCCCGTGATCGACGAACACACAGGTCAGCTTGTCACCGATGGCGCGTTGCACCAGGGCGCCCGCCACCGCGCTGTCCACTCCGCCGGAGAGTCCGCAGATCGCGTGCCCGTCACCGATCTGCTCGCGCACCTGCTCGATCATGACCTCGGCGATATTGGCCGGTGTCCAGGTCGGTGCGATTCCGGCCATCTCGTGCAGAAAGCGGCTCAGCACCTGCTGGCCGTGCGGCGAGTGCAGCACCTCGGGGTGGTACTGCACACCCGCCAGCCGCCGCGCCCGGTTCTCGAACGCCGCGACCGGCGCGCCCACCGTCGTCCCGGTGACCGTGAACCCCGCCGGCGCATCGGTGACCGCGTCACCGTGGCTCATCCACACCGGCTGCACGCCCGGCAGGCCCTCGTGCAGCAGGCCGCCGTCGATATCGAGCTCGGTGCGCCCGTACTCACGGGTTCCGGTGTTGGTCACGGTGCCGCCCAGCGCCTGGGCCATCGCCTGGAACCCGTAACAGATCCCGAAAACCGGCACATCGATATCGAACAGCCGCGGATCGAGCGAGGGCGCCCCGTCGGCGTACACACTGGCCGGACCGCCGGACAGGATCACCGCGAGCGGCTGCTTGTCCGCGATCTCGGCGACCGTGGCGGTATGCGGCACCACCTCGGAGTACACCTTCGCCTCCCGGACCCGGCGGGCGATCAACTGCGCATACTGCGCACCGAAGTCGACAACGAGTACGGGTCTCTGGGAATGCGTCACCCGGATGATTCTAGTGATGCCCCGCCGACGGCCCGAGGTCGGTCACCACCGGGCCCGGCCCGCGTCGACCTGCCGTTTCACGCAGGCGCCGGGGTGGGCGTGCACACACCGGCGCGCCGCGGCCGATCGATGGCCGGGCGGGGCGGATCGAGAGGCCGGACCGGACGGACATCTGCCGGCGATCCGCCCGGGCTCCGGCTCCGGGACGAACGATCAGGCGCGGACGCTCAATCCGACCTTCTGGAATTCCTTCAGGTCGGAGTAACCGGCCTTGGCCATCGAGCGGCGGAGGCCACCGACCAGGTTGAGCGAGCCGAACGGATCGTCGGAGGGCCCGGTGAGGACCTGTTCCAGGCTGGGACGCACCGTGGCGGGGCGAGCCGCGTGACCGCTGAGCAGTTCGTCGGCGAGGTCCCACGGTTCGTCCAGCGACAGCAGCGACCCACGCGGCACCGACGGGTGGGCGGCCGCGGACGGCCAGTACCAGCCCCGGCCGGGGGCCTCGGTGGCCAGTGCCAGCGGTGCGCCGAGCATGGCGGCGTCCGCACCGCAGGCGATGGCCTTGGCCAGATCACCGGAGGTGTGGATATCACCGTCGGCGATGACGTGCACGTATCGGCCGCCGGTCTCGTCGAGATAGTCCCGGCGGGCCGCGGCGGCGTCGGCGATGGCGGTGGCCATCGGTACCCCGATACCGAGAACCTCGCCCGTGGTGGTCGCGCCCTCCTGCGACCCGTAACCGACGATCACACCGGCGGCACCGGTTCGCATGAGGTGCAGCGCGGTGCGGTGATCGCTCACCCCGCCGGCCACCACCGGCACATCGAGTTCGGCGATGAATGTCTTCAGGTTCAGCGGTTCACCGTCACCCACGTGTTCGGCGGAGATGATGGTGCCCTGCACCACCAGCAGGTCGATTCCGGCCTGCAACAGACCCGGGGTCAGGCTCTGGGCGTTCTGCGGGCTGACCCGCACCGCGACGGTGACGCCACCGGCCCTCACTTGTGCGACCGCGGCGGCGAGGAGATCGGGCTGCATGGGGGCGGCGTGCAGTTCCTGCAGGAAGGCCACGGCCCGCTGGTAGCTACCCTTGTCCGCGAGTTCCACCAGCTGCTCGATCTTGTCGGCCACGTCCGCGTGCCGCGCCCACAGACCTTCGCCGTTGATGACGCCCAGACCGCCGCGCCGACCCATCTCGACGGCGAACTCCGGCGAGACCAGAGCGTCGGTGGGGTGGGTCAGGAACGGAATATCGAACCGGTACGCGTCGAGCTGCCAGGCCAGCGAGACCTGACTCGCCGAACGGGTCCGGCGCGACGGAACGATATCGATATCGTCCAGTTCGTAGGTCCGGCGAGCCGTCCTACCCATTCCGATCTCGACCATATCGCGCACGAAATAACTCCTGTGTCGGTGGCGCGCTGCCGCGCGTGGGTTCTCGGCCCCTCGCCACACGTTCCGCGCTCACGAGACCGCGCCTGCCGCGCCTACGTTTCGAGAGCGAAAACGCGGAACGGGCAGCGACCCGGTGTGGACCTCGGGAAACGAGGCGCCGATGTCATGGTTTCACCTGGTGAACCGCGTAATTACAGGTAAACCTTACAGTGTCTCCCGGCGCGCCTTCGGTGCGCGGGGGCTGTGTTTTCGGCGCGCCTTCGGCGCGCGGGGTCGAGGCCCCCTTGGTCTCGCCGTTTCGGCCTCGAGACTTGCGCTTCGCGCGGACGCGGGGAG
>NZ_JBEXLL010000047.1:0-54332 GCF_040609955.1 Nocardia sp. NPDC004568 | reverse complement strand
GAATTTATCTCGCTCACCCTCGGCGAAATCCGCCGTCTTCTGGCACACATAATCACCTACCGCCCAGACCACACCGCTATCTGGCAGTGGTCAACCTGGCGGCGCCGGCACCAATACCGGGCCAGAAAAGCCCACTACCAGCGCCGACACCGATTACATAACCAAGTGCGGCTGGAGTACTAGATCGGCTGATCCGCCTCGGGAGCGTGCCCACGGCATTCGGCACAGTCGCCGGCGCCCGGGCGAAACCGTTGGCGGGCCCGAGAGCGGCCCCGAACGCTGTATGCCGGAACCACAGGGGCGCCGGACACGGGGTATAGCGGTTCAGCGGCGCAGGGCGGTCTCGTGCCGCCGATGCGACAACTTCTGAGGATTGCGCACCGCGTAGAGCCAGTGATCGATCCGTTGTCGATGCGTACCGCCAGCACGGTGTCGATCTGTCCATCGACCGCAGGCTCAATACCGGGTGCCCGTTGACCTGCGCCGGCTGTATCGATCTGGCGGCGAGGTTGGCCAGTCCGGCGGTCAGTACAGCGACCGCGGTAGCGCCTACGACGGGCGCGGGCGCGGCTTGCGCGTCGCCGTCGCCGAGGAATACGACGTCGGGTACGAGGAGGTCGAGCAAGTGTTGCACGTGTTCCACCCACCAGACGCCGTGCTCCGTCGTTCTGTGACACCGAACTGTTATGACTCACACCACACTGCGTGGCTGTTACGCCGACAAGAGCGCCGCCGTCTTGTGGTCGTTCAAATTCGATTCATTACTGCGAGTGAGGATCACCTGATGGAACCCCGTTTCGACCTGAACGCGAACACCCTCGGCGCCGAGATCGGCAAGCGGTTCGCCAACACCAGCATGGCGATCATGCAGTCGGGTCTGCCGAAGTCACTGATGGAGCTCCTGGAGCTACGCGCCAGCCAGATCAACGGGTGTGGTTACTGCGTCGACGCCCACGCCAAGGAACTGGCGGTGGTCGGCGAACCCGCGGTCCGGGTCAACCTGGTGGCCGCCTGGCGCGAATCCACTGTGTTCACCGAAGCCGAGCGGGCAGCGCTGGCGCTGGCCGAGGAGGGCACCCGCCTGGCCGATGCGCATCACGGCGTGTCCGATCAGACCTGGGCCCTGGTGCGCAAGCACTACGACGACGATCAGATCGCCGCCCTGGTCTACCTGGTCGCCATGATCAACGCGGCCAACCGGTTGCTGGTGATCACCGAGACCAAGGGCGGCTCCTACCAGCCCGGCACATTCGACGCCGTCGAAGTCTGAACGCCGGGTCGATCCCGATCCCGCCCAGCGATCATCCGCTCCTGGGCCGGATCGGGATTCGGCCGGCAGTTGCTTCTCCGGGCTGCAGGTGAAGCCTCTGTCGCAATTTCCTATGCGCCGGTTCCCTCGAGTCCGGAGGTATCGGCGACCAGCAGCACGGCCGACTCCTGCTGCCATGACTGTCGCTACTGCGGGCGACCCGATTGCCGCAGCAACGTCGGGTTCCGGCGTCCGAGTCGGTGTGCCACCGAGGTCGCGGCTCAACGCCGCAACGAACCAGATCCATGAACTCGATCGGATCATCCGTGGTGATCGACTGCACCGAGTGGTGGCCGATCATCTTCGGCCTGTCGAGTCGTGGGCTGGGGCCACACGATCGTCGCCACAAGCACCGCCAGCGGTAGACCGACCGCGACAACGAACCCCAGCGTGACCACGGCCTACCACCGATCCACATCGACTACAGGCCACCGGTAGCCGCGCGGGTGGATCTGCCTCGGCGTGATCAGTGCACACAGGTCCGTGACCGTATGCCGCACCGCGTCAGGGCGACAGACGGTTCACGAGTCAATCCGGTCCGGACTCCTACGGCACGCTACGGGGCAGCTGACCCCGACTACGAACCGCTGCTCTCCAGATAAGTCGACGATTCAAACTGCACCGAGTCGACCTGTTGATCCTCGATGGCCTGGCCCTGCACCGCCCCGAGCCGAGCCAGGCCAACATTGCTGGCACAGAAAAGTTTTGGCAACATGTGGCCGTGACGGTGGTAGTTTGCCCACCTCCGGCAGGATTTGCAGGCAAGGCAGTCACGCCTAGAGTTGCAGTGCATTTACGTGTCCAACGGCAACGCGAAGATTCCGGTCAAGTCCTTGGAGGTGGTGTATCGGGGCGGTCACCGCTGATCCGGGTGTTGGTCAGGCGGTGAGTTCTGCGGGGGTGGTGTTCTCCTGTTCGTCGTGGTCGGTGGTGGTGGCTCGGGTGCGGGCCAGGACGTCGAGGCCGAGGTAGCGGCGTCCTTCGATCCATTCATCGTGTTGTTCGGCCAGGACAGCGCCGACGAGGCGGATGATCGAGCCGCGGTCGGGGAAGATCCCGACGACGTCGGTGCGGCGCCGGATTTCTTTGTTCAACCGTTCCTGGGGATTGTTCGACCAGATCTGGCGCCAGATCTGTTTCGGGAACGCGGTGAACGACAGCAGGTCCGCCCGTGCCGTATCGAGGTGGGCAGCGACCTTCGGCAGTTTTCTCCGACAGGGCGTCGAGCATCCGGTCGTATTGGGCGGCAACCGATATCGGGTCGGCTTGGTCGAACACTGAATGCAGCAGGGTCCGCACCCAGGGCCATGATGTTTTCGGGCAGACCGACATCAGGTTGACCGTGTAATGGGTCCTGCATCGCTGCCGGGCCGCGCCGGGCAGGGTGGCGCCGATAGCGGCGACCAGATCGCGGAAGAACGCGAGCCGGCCGGCGCCGTCTTCGCCGGAGGTGACCTGCAGGCCGAGGGTCTCGCGGTAGCCATCGGCGTTGACGCCGGTCGCGACCAGAGCGTGAACGTTGACCACACGCCCGTTCTCGCGCACTTTCAATACCCGGGCATCAGCGGCGACGAAGGTGTAAGGCCCTTGATCGAGTGGCCGGGTGCGGAACGCTTCGACCTGGGCATCCAGGCCGGCAGCCATCACCGATACCTGCGATTTCGACAGACTCGTGACGCCGGAGGATTCGACGAGTTTCTCCCTCCGCCGGGTTGACACACCGAGTAGATAGCAGGTCGCGACCACCGAGGTCAGGGCCCGTTCAGCGCGTTTGCGGCGTTCGAGCAGCCAGTCGGGGAAATAGCTGCGCTGGCGGAGTTTCGGGATCGCGACATCGAGGGTGCCGACACGGGTGTCGAAGTCGCGGTGGCGGTAGCCGTTGCGGGAATTGACGCGGTCGTCGCTGCGCTGTCCGTAGTCAGCGCCGCAGACGGCGTCGGCCTCGGCGCTCATCATCGTCTGGATGAACGAAGCGAGCATCTGACGGAGCAGATCCGGGCTCGCGGCGGCGAGTTGCTCGGCGAACGGGGTACTCGGGTCGATACGCTGGACAGAGGTCATCGCGTGGTCTTCTTCCTTCTGAATGACTTGGTAGGTCTTCTGAAGGATCACGCGGTGACCACCCTCTTTCCGGTTAGGACACGCTCAGACTCGGTCTGGCATCCGGGTCGTCACCATCCTGCTGGACTCAACCGACCAGTGATTCGACCGATTCGATATTTCGGACTGTGGATTACAGTTCGATATTCGGTACCCGGCCGGGTTGCTGAAAGTGTACGGGGGTGCTTTGGAAACGGGGTCCTTGCGAACCGCGCACCGAGATGGTCTGTGTGGCGGTCGAGCCGGAGGGTTCTGGGGCATGTACGAATCGAAGGCCCACACAACGGCCCGAAGATAATGGAATCGCGTCTGAAAGCCATTGCGCAGACGAGAATGTGGGCGGCTTCGGTGCGGCCCGCATACCCACCGATCAGACCTGAACGCGAGAGTTGTCCGGCACCATCGAACGAGGTGCCGGGTCTCGGAAGATACAAGACAAGGGAGTCCGGAATTGAGACGGAAAGTATTTTTGGCTGCGCCTGCGCGACGCGCCTCGACACGCACCGCGGCCTCGGCGATACTGACCTTTCTGTCGATGACTGTTCTGGCGACCCCTGCTCTCGCCACTCCGTTGATACTCGACCCGGCCGAGCGGATCGAAACTGCCGAGCAGCGGCCCAGTAAACCAGGCTCTCCGAAGCCGACCCGGCCGAAACCGGCACCACCGAAAACCGACCGGCCGAAACCGGCTCCTGCCAAGCCCGACCGGCCGACACCAGCACCACCGAGAACCGAACGCCACTACCACTACCACGACTACGACCCGCTGCCGTCGAATCCTCCACCATGTGACGGAATATGGTTCGGCAGCGGCTGTATCCGAGTCAGCTGATCAGCGGCCGGAAGTGGACCCGCGCGGGCGGCGCGGCCCGATCCGGGGCCAGGACGACCCCGGGGAAAGCCTCCGACAACGCGGCACCCGGGTTCAGTCGCCGCCCGGCGAAACTGCGTCCCGGCACAAGGAGGACTTCGCCGGCCGGCCCACCTACGAAAGGTACGCGCTGATCAGCAGGCGTTGTGCGCCGAAACAGGCACGTTGCGCGCCTACGGAGTCCAGCAGGGCACCCAGTTCACGCACGACCACCCGGCACTGCGTGGCTCGTCCGGGCGGCGCCAGCTGCCTGGATCGGCGGCCGAGGCGGCGTCCGACGGGGGCTTAGCATCTGCCGCCGGAGAACCGATCGGCGGACGGCCGCCGGTGGAAGTCGACCATGGTGAGGGCCTGCCCGGTGGCAGCAACAACCGAGGCGGAACCATCGGCGGCACGGGAAACGGTCGCCCAATGGCCCCGGCGCCCACCTGAATGGGCCAGGTCCGCTGACGTCTCCCCGGCGGGCCGGTCGGCGGACGGTGGGCGCGATCATGATCCAACCGGATTCGTCTGTTCCGGTGTGGATTCAGACCGATCCGGCGGAACGGCCAGGTTCACAGATCGGCCCACAGTCGGCGCGGCGGGGCCCGGTCATCCGGCATAACCTACGGCGCGGACCGGTGTATCTCATCCCGTCGGCTCCCGTTCGGCCGGTTCGGCATCGGCTCGGGCCAGAACGCCGGACGAATCAGATCGGCACCGAGAAGTGTTCGCACCCTGCGGTTCCCGGCGGTGCCTCGCTCATGTTCGTGGACGGGCGAAAGCAGGCCAGCTGTACGAAAGGTGAGCGATACCCTGTAATGCGCCAGAGGTACGGTGCCGCCGATCCACAAAAGTGGCCGGAGCCGGGGGAGACAGCAAAGAAAGGCCTCCACGAAAACCCGAACCGGCGCGGCAGCGCCCGACCGATATAGACCAGGCGCTCTCCGGGGCCGCCGATCGGTCGGGCACGCAGTCCGACCACGGTATGCACGTTCAGCCGACGTCGCGACGCAACCAGGTAACCTCCGCGCCCTCGCTGCCGGTTCGATAGACTTCGAGGTCCTCGTCCCAGGCCGTGCCCAGGGCCCGATCGAGTTCGGTGGCCAGATCGAATCCGGGCTGCAGGCCCAGTTCCCGGTCGGCCTGCAACAGGACCCGCAGGCGCATCTCGCCCACCATCACATCCCCGTTGGCGCTGGTGGAGCCGTGCCACAGACCCAGCGACGGCACGAAACTGTAGCGTTCCCCGTCGACCCCTTCGCTGGGATCCTCGGTCACCTCGAACCGCAGGACCGGCCACGAACGCAGCGACTGCGCGATACGGGACGCGGTGCCGGCCGGACCCACCCATTCGGTCGTCGCCCGGAGTTGCCCGGGGGCGGCGGGCTGCGCCGTCCAACGCAGCGAGGCGGGGACACCGAGAGCGGCCGCGAGCGCCCATTCGATATGCGGGCACAGCGCGGCGGGCGACGAGTGGATGTACACCACACCCGCCGTCGTCTCCGCGTATCGGGACGATCCGCGCACCTGTACACCTCCGGTTTCGACGATGCTCGTCTTCCCCAACGGGTCCGTCGAAAAGGCGTTGCCCGAGTGTACTCGAGTGCCCGGTGTTACACGTGTTACTTCACTGCCGTGTTGCGCGCGAGTGTTGCCTCCGCGATGACCGAATCACTGAACGGAGGCCATACTTCGCGCGACCAGTCGCCGAAATTCTCGTCACTCGAGGCCACACACGCCACGCCGGGGCGCGGATCCACCCACAGGAACGTCCCGGACTGCCCGAAATGACCGAAGGTCTCGGGCGAGTTGGCCGACCCGGTCCAGTGCGGCGCTTTCCCGTCCTTGATCTCGAAGCCCAGGCCCCAATCATTGGGCCGCTGCGAGCCGAAGCCCGGCAGGACACCGTCGCTGCCCGGAAACTGGACGCTGGTGGCCTCCGCGAGGGTCTGCGCCGAGATCAGGCGCGGTTCGAGAAGTTCGGCGGCGAAACGCAACAGGTCGGCGAGAGTGGAGCTCGCGCCGTGCCCGGCCGAGCCCGTCAATTCCGAATCGACCATGCCCAGCGGCTCGAAGACGCCCTGCCGCAGATACTCCGGGAAAGGGATGCCGGTGTGCTCGGTGACCGCGTCGGCCAGCAGTTCGAAACCGGCGCTCGAATAGATCCGTTTGGCACCGGGCCGGGCCAGGATATCGGTGGTGTCGAAGGCCACGCCGGAGGTGTGGGCCAGCAGATGCCGGACGGTCGCACCGGGCGGCCCGGCGGGCTGATCGAGCTCGATGGCCCCCTCTTCCACGGCGACCAGCGCCGCGTAGGCGACCAGGGGTTTGGTGACCGACGCCAAGCGGTAGACCCGGTCCGTTTCCCCGGCCGACCAGCGTCCGTCCCGGGTGACCACACCCGCCGCGGCATGCCTGACCGGCCATTCCTGGATCTGCTCGAGTGCGCGCACACCCCGAGGTTACGAGACCGAACCGGGGCCGCGGAACCCGGCCGAGCAGTTACCGGAGAACGGTGGAATGCCGCCACACGCCGACGGTCGGCCCGGGTAACGCAAATACGCTGCGAGGGAGCAGATCACCAGGTCGTACGTGTCGGTGGGCCGCACGGATCGGTTCGTCCCCCGGCGGCCGTGGCGGCGGCCGGGGGGTACATCAGGTGCGGCGATCAGAGCGACGCAGCGGGCGAGCACCCGGGTGGGCCGGTGAGGGGTCGGCCCACCCGGGAGCGCCCGGGTCCGCCCGCCGATTCAGCGGTCGGCGTCGGTGTACTTGATGATGCCGCGGATGTTCTTGCCGTCCAGCATGTCCTTGTACCCCTGGTTCACGTCCTCCAGCGAGTAGCTGCGGGTGACCATATCGTCCAGGTTCAGCTGGCCGGCCTTGTACATGGACAGCAGGCGCGGGATGTCCTGGCGGGCGTTGCCACCACCGAAGATGCAGCCCTTGACCGTCTTCTGGAGCATGCAGAGCAGGAAGTTGTTCATCTTCACGTCGGCGGCGTCCATCCGGCCCATGGAGGTGACGACCAGGGTGCCCGCCTTCGCGGTGAGGATCAGGCCCTCTTCGATGTATTCGCCCTGCATCTCGCCCATGGTGAGGATGACCTTGTCGGCCATCCGGCCCTCGGTGGCCTCCATCAGCGGCATGATCGCCTCGGCCATGCTGGCGTAGGTGTGGGTGGCGCCGAATTTCTTGGCCTGCTCCAGCTTCCACGGGTTCGGGTCGATGGCGACGACCTTCTGCGCCCCGGAGAGCACCGCGCCCTGCAGCGCGCTCATCCCGACGCCGCCGATGCCGACGATGGCCGCGGTATCGCCGGGCATCACATTGGCGACATGGGTGGAGGAGCCGAATCCGGTGGGCACACCGCAACCGACCAGGCAGGCGACCTCGAACGGGATCTCGGGGTCGATCTTGACCACCGAGCTGTAGTGCACCGTCATGTACGGCGAGAAGGTGCCGAGCAGGCACATCGGGATGACATCCTTGCCACGGGCCTGGATGCGGTAGCTGCCGTCGCTGATGGACTGCCCGGACAGCAGACCCATCCCGAGATCACACAGGGCCATGTTCCCCGATACGCACGCCGGACAGCGGCCGCAGGCGGGGATGAACGACAGCACCACGTGATCGCCGACGGCGAGGTCGGGCGGGGTGCCGGGGCCCAGTTTGGTGATGACGCCCGCGCCTTCGTGGCCACCCATGGCCGGGAACGACGGCATCGGGGTGGCTCCGGTGACCATATGGTGGTCCGAATGGCACATTCCGGCGGTTTCCAGCTGGATCTGCACCTCACCGGCGCGGGGGTCACCGAGTTCGATTTCCTCGACCGACCACGGTTCGTCGATCCCCCACAGGATCGCGCCCTTCGTCTTCATTCGTGTCCGACCTCTCGCATGCGCGGGCTTTCATGTGACGGCTTCCACACTACGATACGAACTGGAACACGTTCTAGTGGTTTGGCGAAGATTTTCCGAAGAGAACTGGTCGGCCGACCATGACACGGCGGCCGACGAGGGGAACCCACCGCCGGCCGCCCGCCGAGCAACTTCCGAATCGTCCGCTTCCACCGCCGATACCCTCGAGGTGGCGCCTACGGACGAGCGCGCCGCGATACCGCCCGACTCGGACCGAGGGAGGCGCCCACCCGCTCTCGGCGCGTCGAATTAATGAAACCTGTTCTCACTCCATCAGTCCGCGCGCCCGCGCGAAGAGTTCGAGCGTATTCGCGTGCAGGAACTCACCGACCCGCTTCGGCGCCTTGCCCGCGAAGGACCGCGCGTAGGTGCCCTCGAGCACGATGCCGAGTTTGAAGCAGGCCAGCACCGTGTACCAGGTGACCGCGCTCAGATCACGCTCGGAGTATTCGCCGTAGTGCTCGATCATCTCCGCACTCGTCGGCAGCGCGCCCGCCTCGCCGAGCCTGCCGATCAGCGCCGCGCCCGAGGTGCCCGGTTCGGGCCGGGTCGCGATCTGCCAGCCGAGGTCCAGCAGCGGATCGCCGATGGTCGACATCTCCCAGTCGACCAGGGCCGCGACCTCGGGCCGCTCATAGGAGAACATGATGTTCGCCAGATGGCAGTCGCCGTGCAGGATCCCGGGGGTCCATTCGGCCGGGCGGTGGCGTTCCAGCCAGTCCGCCACCGCCTCCACGCCCGGGATCCGCGGGCCGGGATAGCCCTCGTTCGCCGAGTACGATTCCAGTTCGTGGGTCCAGCGGCCGACCTGCCGCTCCAGGAATCCCTCCGGTTTGCCGTAGTCGTCCAGGCCCAGCGCCCGGTAGTCCAGCGCGCCCAGCCGGGCGATGGCCTCCACCGCCGACAGGCCCATCTGCCGGCGGGCCTCCGCGTCCTCGGCGAAGCGGGCGGGCAGCTCGGTCTGCGGGTTGAAACCCTCGATCGGCTCCATCAGATAGAAGACCGCACCCAGCACCGATTCGTCGGGTTCGGCGGCGATCACCCGCGGGGCGCGGACGTCGGTATCGGCCAGGGCGCCCAGCAGTCGCGCCTCCCGGCGGATGACCTCGTTGCTCTTCGCCCGCAGATGCGCCGGGCCGCGGCGCAGCACATAGTCGCGCCCGCCCCGGGTGAACCGCAGCATGATGTTCTGGGTGCCGCCGCCGAGCGCCTTCACCTCCCGGAACTCACCGCCGGTGAGCCCTCGCTCGTCCATCCAGTTCCCGACCACGGTGAAGTCGACGTGCTCGGGATCCACGCCTTCCGGCTGCGCAACAGACATGCCTGACATTGTGCCCCACCCGCCCGGACAAACTGCGGGCAACCGACAACAGTTCGATACCCGCGCACGGCGTAGGGTTCGGTCCACGATGTCTTTCTCCGTGACCCTCCAGCACCACGTACTCGAGCGGGCCGTCGATACCGAGGCGGCCTTCCTGCGGTTGTACGGCACCTCGACGACCGCGTTCTGGCTCGACAGCGAGCACGTGGAACGGGGATCGGCCCGCTTCTCGTTCCTCGGCGACGCCGCCGGCCCGCTGGCCGAGGTGATCGGCTACCGGGTGGGCAGCGGGACCGTCACCGTCCGCACCGCCGACGGCGGGGTCCGCGAGGAGCCGGGCACCATCCTCGACCATCTGGCCGAGGCGCTGCGGACACGGCCGGTCCCGCTGCCCGAGGACTTCCCGTTCGATTTCGCGGGAGGTTATGTGGGATATCTGGGATACGAGGTCAAGGCCGATTGCGGCGGGTCCGCGGCGCACCGCGCACCGGCGCCCGACGCCCAGTGGATCTTCGCCGACCGGGTGGTGGTCGTCGACCATCTCGCCGGGCGCACGTATCTGCTGGCACTGGCCGGCGGCTCCGGCGCCGCCGCGGCGCAGATCTGGCTGCGCGCCACCGCGGCGGTCCTGGACACGCTGCCGACCTGGTCGAATCCGCCACTGATCGACACCGAACGCGACACCACCGGCCTCGGGGAACACCTGGTCCGCGGCCGGGCGCGTTACCTGCGCGATATCGCCGACTGCCGGGCCGCGCTGCGGGCCGGCGAATCGTACGAGATCACGCTGACCGACCAGCTCGTCTTTCCCGCCACCTCCGGCGGACTCGACGCCTACCGTACGCTGCGCCGGGCCAACCCGGCCCCCTATTCGGCCTACCTGCGGTTCGGCGATCTGGAGATCGCCTGCTCCTCCCCCGAACGCTTCCTGAAGATCGACCGGGACCGGGCGGTCGAGACGAAACCGATCAAGGGCACGGCCCGCCGCGACCCCGACCCGCGCGTGGACGAACAGCTGCGCCGCGCGCTGACCGAGGACCCGAAGACCCGGGCGGAGAACGTGATGATCGTGGACCTGCTGCGCAACGATCTGGGACGGGTCTGCGAGATCGGCAGTGTGCGCGTACGCGACCTGCTGGTCACCGAGACCTACTCGACCCTGCACCAGCTGGTCTCGACCGTGCGCGGCACCCTGCGCACCGATACCGGGGTCGTCGACTGCCTGCGGGCCTGCTTCCCCGGGGGTTCCATGACCGGGGCGCCCAAGATCCGCACCATGCAGATCATCGACGCCCTGGAAACCCGGGCACGAGGGGTGTATTCGGGCACGATCGGGTTCCTGGGGCTGGACGGTACGGCCGACCTCAATATCGTCATCCGCACCGCGGTGCGCTACGCCGGGGCCTGGCAGATCGGGGCCGGCGGAGCCATCGTGCTCGACTCGACGGCCGAGGCGGAATACGAAGAGATGCTGCTCAAGGCCGCGGCGGTGTACCGGGCCACCGCCACCGCGCCGGACGGCGCCACCGCGCCGGCCACCGAGGTCACCGCGGCCGGGTGAGCACCGCGGCCGGGCCAGAAGTATTGCGGGCCATCGGAAACGAGCGGCCCAATCCCGCGAACAGCGCGACAATGGAGCGATGGCACAGCTCTGGGTGAGAACACATGGTGGGGACTGGCTTCGCGCCGACCAGATCATCGAGATCGGCACGGAATCGGTGCGGGAGCGCGGCCCACACGACGGTCCGGGCGCCGTCGATGTCGTGGCCCGGCTGGCGGTGACGACCGGCAGCGGGCAATGGGACTACGACCGGGGCAGCGGGGCCTTCGAGCCGAGTGTCCGGGTGCTGGGTCGCTATCCCAGCGAGGAGACCGCCGACCGGATCGCCGACCAGCTGGTGCTGATCCTGCTCAGCGCGAACAAGAACGCGCAGATCACCTTCGACGACGCCGAGGTACAGGTGCGCCCCGTCCACGATCGCACCACCCACGACGCCCCCTACAACGGCCGGGCACTCGACTCGGCCTGAGACGCTCAGGACCGGCGCCGCGGCCGCTTCTTCGGTTCGGGTTCCGCTTCGGCAGATTCGGCCGCGGTGAGACCGGCCATCCGGCCGAGCCGACCGACCCCGGGCAACCGGGCCAGCGCACCGAACAGATCCTCACCCAGCGCGATCATCGCCTCCAGCCGCGGCAGCAGCCGGTCGTAGGCCGCGAACGCGGGGTCGGCGAGCGCCAGGGTGCGGTCGAGCCGGTCGATCGTGGCATTGAGCCGGTCGATGGCACTGGACAGGTTCTCCAGCACATCGGGCAGTTGCGCCGCGAGCTGCGCCGACGCCGGCGGCAGCCGTACCGCGGCGTCGAAGGCCTGACCGGCGGTCAGCTGAGCGGCCTCCAGGGCCTGACCGGCCGCGGTCTGCGCCGCGTCCACCGCGGACTGGGCGGCGGCCAGCACATCGGCGGGCGTGGGGACCCGCCGGGCGCCCGGCCTCTTCTCCCCCGGCTGCCCCGGATCGGTCATGCCACAACTGTGCCGCATCGATCCCGAAAACCGCTACGACCTGCACGCCTGCGGGCGTGTCGGCATCGCATGGCATAGTTCGACGACGATGGAACTGAGCAAGGGCGCCAATACGCCGATACCGACATCGCTTCTGGCCGTGGTGATTTCCTGGCGGTCGGACCATACGGTGGACGCGCACGCCTTGCTGCTGGGCAGCGACGGCGCGGTGCGCGGCGACCGGGATCTGGTCTTCTACAACGCACCCCGCCACATCTCCCAGGCCGTCACCCTCGATCAGGACCCCGATCCGGGCACGGCGCGGCTGAGCGTTTCGCTACCGCGCACCGAGGCCGAGATCGACCGCATCGTGGTGTCGGGCTCACTCGAGGAAGCGACCTTCACCGACCTCGGCGAAATCACGCTCACCGTATTCGCGGTCGACGGCCCGGTCGCGGTGTTCACCGTCGCCGATGCGGACTCGGTGTCGGCCATGATGTTCGGCGAGTTCTACCGCCGGGACGACGGCTGGCGGTTCCGCGCCGTCGGCCAGGGCTGGGCCGCCGGGATGGCGGGCCTGATCACGGAGTTCGGTATCCAGATCGACGAGGGGCCCGCGGCGCGGCAGGCCGCCGTGCCGCCGACCCGCGCCGAGGCTCCGGCCCGGGCGGCCACCGAGGAACCCACGGAGCACCTGCGGCCGGCCGCGGGCCCCGCCGGGGATCGGAGTACCGCGGTCCTCGACCGCCCCGCCGATCCCGGGCGCCGCCGCACCGGAAGCGCGGCCGAAGGCCCACCCCGTGCCGCTGATCGGGCGGATTCCCACCGCGGTCCGGACCGGGCGCCCGCCGCCGCGAACGGCGCCCGCGGCGCCTCGCCCGGAGCACATCCGGGCAACGCCCACTACCGCCTCGACGAGGCCCCGCCCGCCGCGGCGCCCGCCGCGCCCTGGGACCGCTTCGCCGAGCCGCGCCCCACCCGGCAGCTCCCCGGCACGGTGACACTGCGCCGGCTCGCCACCACCGAGCCGGTACACCTACCCCCGCCCCCCGACCCCGCCCGCGCCGACTGGTACCGCGACCCCGAGGATCCGGTGCGACTGCGCTGGTGGGACGGGGAACGCTGGACGACCGACCGGCGTCCGGCGGTACGCCCGCACGCCCACGACTGCGATCGCTGCGGCGCGCGCCTGCGGCGCCGGGTGTTCGGCGGCCATCACCCGTGCTCGTCCTGCGCCGCGGAGACCGAGGAGTTCCTCATCCACTGGCACACCCGGGCGGCCCGGGTGCTCGCCTCCGCCGGGCCGCGCGGCCCGGAATGGGAGGCGCTGTGGGCTTCCCTGCGCTACCAGCGCATCGATGCGGCCAGGGCGCGTACCGCACTGCAACCCGCGGCCCTGCAGTACGTGGAGCGCCGGGTCGCCTTCGCGTTCGCCGACGGGCAGATCACCGCCGCGGAATACGACGACGTCGAATCCGCCGTCACCGAGCTCGGCCTGAGCGGTCCCCTGATCGATGAACTGCGGTCGCGGATGGGACGCGGCCGTGCACTGTCACGACTGCGGGAGGGCGATCTGCCGGCGATCGCCACGCCGGGTCTGCATCTGGACGCCGAGGAACTGGTCTACCTCGATATCGAGGCGACCCATATCCGGAAGCTGGCCCGCGGCCCCAAGCACACCGACGGCCGATTGATCGTGAGCACCAAGAAGCTGCGTTTCGTGGGCACGGGCGCGGGCGTCGAGCTGCCGTGGTCACGGATCGTCTCGGTGACCGCCGAATACGACGCCGTGGTGGTCGCGGCGACATCGGCGCGCGGCGGCGCCACCTTCGCCGTCGCCGATCCGGACTATCTCGCGGCCGCGCTGGAGGGCGCGCTGCGCATTGCGAAACGACTGGTCCTGGCCCCGGGCCAACGGGATTCACGCAGTATCCCGCAGGAGGTGAAAGCGGAGGTGTGGCAGCGCGACGGCGGACGCTGCGTGGAATGCGGGGACAGCCACTATCTGGAATTCGATCACGTGATCCCGCTCAGCCGCGGCGGCGCCACCAGCGCGGCCAACCTGCAGATCCTGTGCCGCGGCTGCAATCGTGCCAAAGGGGCCAATATCTGATCGTGGTACCGCCGCGGGTCAGGACACCAGCGGTGGCGGCGACCAGCTACCGTCCAGCACCCGGGGTTCGGGCTCGTACAGCCGCATGATCAGGGAGAACTGCCCCTGCTCGGGGATCGGCAGCCAGTTGGACCGCGGCACCGCGGGGCCGGGATCGGCGGCTTGCACCGCGAACTCCAGCGCGCCGTCGGGCGCCGGCTGCGGTGCCACCGGATGACCGATGGTGTGCAGGTCCGCCGCATTCTGCACCAGGTAGCCGTCGTCCCCGTAGGCGGTGATCGACCAGAACGCGGCCACGGGGGGCACCTGGCCGGGTTCGAACCGCAGGGTGAACTCCCGCGGCTCGCCGTCCTCGTCGGCCTCGTCGAACAGCGCCGGATAGAGCATGGCCTCGGCGATATTCGCGCCGACACCCCGGCGGGCGGTGGTGGCGCGCAGCAGATAGTTGGTGCCGTATCGGCCGACGTTCATGGCCACCAGCCACCCGTCGCGCATCCGGGAGGCCGGATCCACGTAGGCCGTGATCTTCTTCTTCGCCACGTCGACGCCCGCGTCGAGTTCGCCGGTGCTCACCCCTTCCGGGGATCCGCCCGGACGGATTCCGATGGTGGCGAACCGCCGCATCGCCGGTTCGTCCTCCGGCGCCGGTGGATTGTCCTCCATCAACTCGCACAAGCGCTCGAAGTATTCGCGCGCCGACATCGCGTCGACCGAATCGCGGCCCACCGGTTCCGACCAGTCCTGGTTACCCGGTATCGACTCCGATTCGGTGGCCGCACGCGTATTCCACGCGCTGAGCGGCGCCAGCCGGAGCTGGGACTGGATGGCGCGAACGGCGGGCACATCGGCACTGCCGCGCACCTCGACCCGCCCGTAGAGCCAGGCGTCCGCGGTCGGCACCGTCAGCTGCACGACACCGGCCGGGAGCTTCCCGGCCCAGCCCGGCCCCGTGACCGCGTAGGTATAGGGCGGGGACGCCCCGGGTTCGACCTCCGGTCGCACATTGCTCGGCGTGGACACGGTATTGGACCAGGCGTCGAGGACCTGCATCACCCAGTACCGATCCCGGATCTCCGGCACCTCGAACAGCACCGGTTCCTTGCGCAGGTCCAGCCACGCCACCGAATACAGGTTGTCCAGGTCGATCCGCACCACCGTGCGCTGACTCGCGGGCGGCAGCGAGGAGGTGTGCTGGAACCGATTCGTGGAGACGTAGTCCAGTGCCCGCCTGCGGAACGTGTCGATCAGGATCATGGGGTAGCCGAAGATATAGGCATCGGCCGCCACCTCCCGCCGGGCGGAGGGGGTGCCCGACGGCTCGACGGCGGTGCCGGAGTCCTCACCGCCGCAGGCTGCCAGGCCGGTGACAGCCACGAGACCCAGCATCGACCGCCGGGTCATGCGGAATCGATCTGCCACCGGCCGCGTCCTGTCTCCGGCTGCCGCGGCGGGCACTTCGCGCATTCGCACTCTCCCTGCTCATCGCTGTCGACGGACTGCGAGCAGGATACGCGGAGATAGCTGGAACGTAGCGGATGCGCTCGGCGCGGCCGCTCTCAGATGGCGAGGACCGTATTCATGATGGTGCCCGCGCTGGTCGCGACCACACCGCCGATCATGGCTCCGGCCACCATCTTCGGCGACTCCATGCCGCTACCGGACCATTTCTCCCAGGCGAACTTGGCGCCCGCGAAGATGATGCTGACGGTGCCCGACAGAATGGCCAGCCAGGTGCCGTACCGGACGAACTGATCGATCTTGTCCGCCAGCGGCGGCGGTTCCGGAGTCGGGTCGCTGACCTGTGCGTATACCGATACTGCGTCCACAACCGACGCCGCGATGCTGCTCACCGTCTGCTCCCTCGCCGATACCGTCCGGGGCGCACGGCCCCGCCTCCATCATCCAGACCGATACCGGTGCGACGCAAGTTCTTGCCGCGCAGCCACTTTCACGCTATAACCGCTGGTGACCCGAACACCTACCCGGACCTGGGATTACTGCGTTCCACCCGGCGAGCGGTTACGATGCGTTAGCGTTCCCGCCCACCCCGAAACCAGAGTGAGCTGCGAGATGATACTGGCCGCCGTGACCGATACGCTGGCGCAAATCGGTAACCCCACCCCCGAAGCACCCCCCATCTCGGACAAATTCCTGCAACTGGTCAGGTATCTCACCTGGTTCGTGCTGCTCGCCGGGATCTGCGCGATCATCTACGCCGGCGGCAAGTTCGCCTGGGAGAAATGGTCCGGTGGCGGTCTGGAGTCGCCGAAGATGGTGGCCGGAGCCATGATCGGTGGTGTCATCGCGACCAGCGCGGGCACCATCATGAACGCCGTGATCGGCTGACCCGCCGCACAAGGGTTCAGTTACCCATCCCCCTCGGCCCGACCGATTTGCGGTGCGCGAGCGTCAGCCTCGGCGACCGCGCGTCACCCCGCCGGGCCGGGTTCGACACCGGCCCGACGACGGTCACCGCGCCGGTGTCCGACCGGACGGCGTGCGGTGGCGCCTCGCGGGTATCAAGGCCGGATCGGTTCCGGCGCGGCGGCTTCGAGGTCGGCGATACTGCCCGACATGATCGCGCGCACATGCCGGGTGATGTGCTCGACGGGCCAGTCCCACCAGGCCACCGCGAGCAGCCGGGCGATGTCGGGCTTGTCGTAGCGGGTGCGGATGAGGCGGGCCGGGTTGCCGCCGATGATGCCGTAGTCGGGCACATCGCCGGTGACCACGGCGCCGGCGCCGACGATCGCGCCGTGGCCGATCCGCACGCCGGGCAGAATCTTCGCGCCGTTGCCGATCCAGACGTCGTTGCCGACGACGGTGTCGCCCCGGTTCGGGAGATCACTCAGCAGATCGATATGGGACGCCCACGAACCGCCCATGGTGGGAAACGGGAACGTCGACGGACCGTCCATCCGATGATTGGCGCCGTTCATGATGAACCGCACGCCGGTGGCCAGCGCGCAGAACTTCCCGATGATCAGCTTCTCCGGCCCGTAGTGGTAGAGCACATTGCGGGTTTCGAACACGGTCGGATCGTCGGGGTCGTCGTAATAGGAGAACTCCCCGGCCTCGATCAACGGTGAGGTGATCAGCGGTTTCAACAGGACCACACGCGGCCGGCCGGGCATCGGGTGCAGCACGGTGGGATCGGCGGGTAAAGGATCGGCAGGCACAGCAAAACTCCTTCGGGACGTGGGATTCGGTCGGCGGCGCGGGTCAGACGGGAACCGTCGCACGCAATGCCAGGCGGTCACCGTGCCAGCCCGCGCGCAGCCGGCGGTCGTGGCTGACGATGACCAGCGCGCCCCGGTATTCGGCCAGCGCGGTGTCCAGTTCCTCGACCAGCCCGGGTGAGAGGTGATTGGTGGGCTCGTCGAGCAGCAGCACATCGAACGGTTCCACGACCAGCCGCGCCAGGGCCAGCCGCTGCCGCTGCCCGGTGGACATCTCCGCGACGCGGGTCGTGAGCTGCGTGCGGTCGAACAGGCCCAGCGCCAGGAGTCGTTCGGTGTGCTCTTCGATGTCACCCGCGCGGCCACGGGCGAAGGCCGCCGGCAGGGTGTCCCCCGGTTCGGCGGGCGGCGGTTCCTGCGCGAGACAGCCGATCCGGCCGCGCCGAACGACGGTGCCGGCGTCCGGCTCGAGAGTCCCGGCCAGCACCCGCAACAGCGTGGACTTGCCCGCGCCGTTCGGACCGGTGATCAGCAGGCGATCACCGGCGGCGAGGGTGAGACTCGTCGGGTCCAGCCGGCCGGCGACCGCGATCCCGGTGGCGTCGAGCACGGTGCCGTGCACACCGCCGGACCGCAACGCGGGGGTGAAGCGCAACGGCTGCGGTGGCCGCGGCACCGGGTCGGCGAGCAGGCGGCGCAGTCGTTCCTCGGCATTGCGGACCCGCCCGGCCAGCGACTGCTGCACCCGGCCACCCGCCCGGTCGTAGGCCATCTTGTTGTTGTCCTTCATCGCCCGGCCCGGAGCGACCCGGCGGGCCGTGGTGGCGGCGGTTTCCCGGAGCCGGTCGATATCGGCCTGCCATTGCTCGTGGGCCTGGACCCACCGCTGCCGCGCCGCGGCCTTCTCGGCACGGAAACCCGTATAGCCGTTGCCGTATCGGACCACCTGCCGCCGGTCCGCGTCGACCTCCAGCAGAGTGGTCGCGACCCGCTCCAGGAAGACCCGGTCGTGGGAGACCGTCACCGTCGTGCCCCGGCGGGTACGCAGGTGCTCCTCCAACCAGGTCAAGGCATCGTCGTCGAGATGATTGGTGGGCTCGTCCAGCAGCAGCACCTCCGACCCGGCCGCCAGGACCGCCGCCAGGCGCAACCGGACCTGTTCACCGCCGGAGAGTCCGCCGACCCGGCGGTCGCGGGCCACCAGACCCAGGCCGAGACCGTGCAGGGCACGCTCTACCCGGGCATCGGCGTCGTAGCCGCCGCGCAGTTCGAACACGGTCGTCAGTTCCCCGTATTCGGCGAATCCGGACTCGTCGCCGGCCGCCATGGCGGCCTCCAGGGCACGCATGCGGCCCTCGATAACGCGCAGCTCGCGCAGGGCCCGGTCGATGACCCGCTGCACCGTCGTATCCGGCGGCAGCTGCTCGTCCTGGGCGAGATAGCCGATACCGCCGTCGGCCCGGACGACGATCTCACCGGCGTCGGGCCGCTCGCGCCCGGCGAGCAGGCGCAGCAGGGTGGACTTACCCGATCCGTTCTCCCCGATGATTCCGGTGCGTTCGCCCGCGGGGAGCGAGCACGTCACCTCATCGAGAACGCGCCGGACGTGGAAGGACTTGGTAACCGCGAGCGCGGTGATCTGCGTGGGCATAGAGACTCTCCGAAGCATTCGAGTACGACGCGGCCCCGGGGGACCGCAGGACGGGGTGAATGCTTCGAATGAGCATCGGCTACCTCACTAGTGCGACGACTGTTGCATTAGCATGGTGCCACAGCACGTCCCCACGAGCAACCGGATGATCGATATGACTTCCCCACCCCCGGCCGAGGAGGCCTCGCGCCCGGCAGCGCGCCCGGGCGGGCGGACCGCCCGCATCCGCGCCCAGGTCCTGGACGCCGTGCACGCGGAACTGACCGAGCGCGGTTACGACGCGCTCACCGTGGACACCGTCGCCGCCCGTGCGGGGGTCCACCGCACCACCGTCTACCGCCGCTGGCGCGACGTCGGCGGCCTGCTCACCGACGTCTTCGCCGCGGCCGCCGATATCGATTGGCACCCCCGCGACACCGGTTCGCTCCAGGGCGATCTGGCCGCCCTCAACCGCGAGATCCAGGACTCCCTCACCGAGGAACCGTCGATCGCGGCAGCGCTGATCGCGGTGTCCTTCCGTTCCGAGGAGGCCGCCCGCGCCCTGCGGCAGTTGTGGGAGAACCGCTACGCCCAGTCCGAGATCGTGGTCGAACGAGCAGTGCGCCGTGGCGAGCTGGGTCCCGGCGTCGACGCGCGAGCCGTCCTGATCGCGGCCACCGCGCCGATCTATCACCAGCTGACGCTGCTGCGCACCCCACCCGACCCACGACTTCCCGACCGTGCCGCGGCGGCGACAGCGCTCGCCGCGCGTGGTGGCGCGTTCACCGAACTCCGGGCCGCGCCCGATCGGGAGACCGACGACCGGCCGTGACCGGGCCGGCGAGCCGGTCCGCACGGCCCGGCGCGCGAGCCCGGCACAGGCGTTGCCGGGGCCGAGAATCCATGGAGCGGCGGCCCATGCCGTAGCTCGCCACAGCTATCGAAAATATGTTCGAACTCGGGTACGGTTACCCGCATGCCCGAACTCGCCCCCATCCCGTTCGCCCGGCTCAATCTCGAACAGGTACGGGAACGACTTCTCGCCGCGGCGGCTTTCGGCGAGTCCCTCTCCCCCGATCAACTCGAGGCCCTGGCCGGCAAGCTCAGCACCGGCCTGAGCATCTACATCGAGGCGACCCAGAACAGCGCACCCCGCGCCCACACGCCCGGCCGGGCCTGCCTGGATTTCCGCGGACACCTGCGCTGAACCCGATCCGCCACGCGGACCGGGCCGGCGCCCTCGGGTCACCGGTCGCGCTCCACCACCGGTCTCCCGTCCACGACCTCGATGGGTGAGGTGACGAGCTCGAACTCGCCCTCGTGTCTGGCCACCCCCTGCAACACCGCACCCTCGACCAGTTCGACGCCCAGGTTCGCCCGGACGATGAGCGGATCGCTGCGGACATCGCGGTAGAGCGAGACGCACATCAGCACCATCACCACCATGAACGGCAGCGACACCACGGTGGTGAGCGCCTGCAAACCGGTCAACGCGCCACCGAGATCGCTCGAATCGGCGATCACCAGCATGATCGCGGCGACCGCACCGGTGGCGGTACCCCAGAAGATCACGGTGAGCCGGGACGGTTCGATGCTGCCCCGCTCCGACAGCGTGCCCATGACGATCGAGGCGGCGTCGGCACCGGAGACGAAGAAGATACCCACCAGGATCATCACCAGCACGGTGGTGATCGAGGTGAGCGGATACTCCCCGAGCAGGTGGAAAAGCGCGAAGTCGGGGTTCACGCTGCCGTCGGCCTCGGTGAGGTCGTGGGTGTCGGTCTGCTGGCGGATGGCCGCGCCGCCGAAGATCGCGAACCAGACCAGGCTCACCAGGCTGGGCACCAGCAGGACACCGGCGACGAACTGCCGGATGGTGCGGCCCCGGCTGATCCGCGCGATGAACATCCCGACGAAGGGGGTCCAGGAGATCCACCACGCCCAGTAGAAGATGGTCCAGCTCGACAGCCACGTCTCCATTTCCTCGCCACCGGCTATGCCGGTACGCGAGGCCATGGTCGGCAGTTCGGCGATGTAGTCGCCGACCGCGGTGGGCAGGAAGTTCAACATGAACAGGGTGGGACCGGCGATGAAGACGAAAGCCGCCAGGATCACCGCGAGCACCATATTGATATTCGACAGCCACTGGATACCGCGGGCGACACCGGAGACCGCGGACAGGACGAACGCGACGGTGAGCCCGGTGATCACCGCCACCAGGCCGACCTTGCCGACGGCGTCCACCCAGCCGTTGAACTCGAACCCGGCCCCGATCTGCAACGCACCCAGGCCGAGCGAGGCCGCCGACCCGAACAGGGTGGCGAAAATGGCCATCACATCGATCGCCTTACCACCCAGCCCCTCCGCGTGCCGGCCGAGCAGCGGCCGGAACACCGAGGAGAACAGCTGGGACCGGCCGCGCCGGAACGTGCCGTAGGCGATGGCCAGACCGGCGACCGCGTAGATGGCCCACGGGTGCAGTGTCCAGTGGAACAGCGTGGTCGCCATCGCGACCTCCGCGGCCTGCGGGCTACCGGCTTCGGCCGTCCCCGGCGGCGGGGAGGTGAAATGGGTCAGCGGCTCGGCGACACCCCAGAACATCAGGCCGATTCCCATCCCGGCGCTGAACATCATGGCGATCCAGGAGACCGTCCGGAATTCCGGTTGTTCGTCGTCGGCGCCGAGCGGGATCTTGCCGTAGCGGCTCAGCGCCAGCCAGATCACGTAGACCACGAAGGACGTCGCGACCAGGACGAACAGCCAGCCGGTATTGGTGATCACCCAGGACTGGGCGTTCGACGCGAAGGTGGCCAGACTGTCCTGGTCGAAGATGCCCCAGAGCACGAAGGCCACGGACCCGACCGAGGTGATGCCGAAGACCAGCCAGTCGAGCCCGCGGCCCACCGGTCTGTGTCTGGTCGCGTCCGGCACGCCGCTGTTACGCGTCGCGGATTTCCCGCCGGTGTCGATCGCCATGGACGAGTCCTTCCAGATCGCACGTGCGTCCGGCACCGAGGTCGCGGGACCACGCGGACCAGCCGTTACCCGGCCACTCCGCGCACCGCGACCACGCCGCCGAACCGGATGTTCCGGAAAAAACCGTACTCGCCCCCGATTCGAACGCTGCGTCGAACACGGGCACAGCGTGCGGCGCGCCCTGCCACACTCGTACGCGGACCGACGAATCGATCAGGAGGCGCACCGGCATGGCCGACCCCACGAAACTGGTGGTGGGAGCCTCTGGATTCCTCGGCTCGCACGTGACCCGCCGGCTGGCGGCGACCGGGTCCCCCGTCCGCGTGCTGGTCCGCCGTACCAGCGATCTCCGTGCCCTCGCGGATCTGCCGCTGGAGATCCACTACGGCGACCTGTTCGACGATCGCGCGCTGCGCACGGCCATGCGCGGCTGCGACGAGATCTATCACTGCGCGGTGGACACCCGGGCCTGGCTGCGCGATCCCGAACCCCTCTTCCGGACCAATATCGCCGGCCTGCGCCATGTGCTCGACGCGGCCCGCGCCGCCGGACCGCGGCGGTTCGTCTTCACCAGTTCCGCCGCCACCATCGGACGCCGGCCGGGTGGTGTCGCCGACGAAACCGTCGCGTTCGACTGGCCCCGCCTCGGCGGACCGTATGTCCGTTCCCGGGTCGAGGCGGAAGACCTGGTGCTGCGCTACGCGACCGAACGCGGGTTGCCCGCGGTGGCGATGTGCGTCGCGAACACCTATGGTCCCGGCGACTGGCAGCCGACACCGCACGGTTCGTTCGTGGCCGCCGCCGCCCTCGGCAGACTCCCGTTCCGCTTCGCGGGCACCGGGTCGGAATCGGTGGGGGTCGAGGACGCGGCCCGGGCGCTGATCCTGGCGGGCACCGCCGGACGGCCCGGCGAACGCTATATCGTCTCCGACCGCTTTCTCACCAACACCGAACTCCTCACCGCCGCCGCCCGTGCGGTGGGGCGCGAACCACCCCGGGCAGCCCTCCCGCTGGCCCTGCTGTACCCGGCCGCCGCCATCGCCTCGACCGCGGCCCGGGTACGCGGCCGGGACAGCCGGTTCACGGTGACCTCGGTGAATCTGATGCACGTCATGTCCCGGCTGGACCACGGTAAGGCCGAACGGGAGCTCGGCTGGAAACCCGAACCGGTGCTGGACGCGGTGGCCCGCGCCGCGCGATTCTTCGTCGAACGCCGATCCCGGCGGGCCGCGGCCGCAGGCTGACCGCGATCGGTGCGCCGCACACAGAAATTGCACCCTACATACAATGTGTAGGATACAAGCTGCTTCCGGCCGCGTGGTCACCACGACCGGCAGGACGCCCGCCGCGCCGCCACGGCATCCCAGTACGAGCAGGACACCCGCCATGGACAAACCCACGCATCTGATCGAATTCGAGACCATGCTCCTGGGCCGGCACAGCCTCAATGCCCATCTGCGCCGCCCGGATCACCTCGAGCGCAGTGCCTACCTGGTGTTGCGCCGGTTGCGGATCGAAGGTCCGATGTCCATCGGCGAACTCAGCGAAGCCTTCGGCCTGGACACCTCGACCGTGCACCGGCAGACCGCGGCCATGCTGAAGGCCGGCCTGGCTGAGCGCATTCCCGATCCCGAGGGCGGCCTGGCACGCAAGTTCCGGATCACCGAAGAGGGCGAACGCCGCGTCCTGGCCGACCGCGACTACAACATCAATGCCCTCGACCGGCTCCTGCGCGGCTGGAGCAGCGAGGACGTCCAGACCTTCGCCGCCTATCTGGAGCGATTCAACACCGATCTCGAGGCCAGTGAGGCACGGCCCTGGCCGCGGCCCTCGCGTACCGAACCGCGATCGTAGCCGCGCCGCGCCCAATCAGTAACGCCGCATATCGACCTGACGGCGCACATTGGACAACGCGGTCACCACGGCCGTGCCCAGTGGTCCACTCCGGTCGTAGAGGGTGGTGGTGCCGACGGCGACCCCCGCGTAGGCGACCTGATCCTGCGCCAGCACCCCGATACCCGGCCCGGACGGCACCCGGGCAAGCGTCAGTGTGACGTCGGAGTTGATATAGCCGATCCCGGCGGTGCCCCAATTGCACATGAGACTCGCGGCGTCCCCGGCCATACCCGCCCGCTGCAACGGCGTCACCGGTTCGCCCGCGACCACCGGCAGCATGTTCTGCCAGATCGCCTTGCGTTCGGCGTTCTGCGTGGCCGCGAAATCGCGGGTCCAGGCGCCGTCACCGCTCTTGAACAGTGGGTGCGCGCCCGCTTCCGAGGTGTCGGGGGTCTCGGGGACCGGGAAGTCGTGCGACGGCTGCCACAGTTCGCCGGCGGGCACCTCGCCGGTGCGCAGATACACCACAGTCGCCCGCGACCGCACCTCGCCCCGTTGCCGCAGTTCGGCGTCCGCGACGCAGATGCGTTTGCCCTCGCGGACCACGACACTGCGCACCACGGCCGGTTCGTCGACCACCGGACGGAACAGGTCCACGGTCACCCGGGCGGGAACGAAGTCCTCGCCCGGGGAGCGCGTTTCCAGTTCGCGCGCCAGCAGCCCGCAGATCGCCGGCCCGCTCACCTGGGTCGGGCTCCAGCTGGACATGGCTATGGGGGTGGGCAGGTACTGCTCACCCTCCCTGGTGAAGAACGCGAACACGCCCATCGGCTCCTCTCACGCGGACCCCTGCCCCAGAATTACAACACGTTCTAGTTTGTGGTCGTGTAAAGGGCCGGTGGGCGCCGCCTCACACCCGTAGCTCCCGAGCCAGCGACCCGGCCGCCGCCCGGACCTCGGCGGGGTCCTCGGCCCAGCCGAGCACCCGCAGCACCGCGTCGGCGATCGCCCGCCGCATATCCTCGGGCACCGCACCGGCGTCCGAGCGGATATCGATCACCGTCTCCACCAGCCGGAACGGCAGCGTCCGCGCTTCGGCCACCCCGCTCGTACCGAGCCCGGCCACCACCCGCGCGGCCAGCGATTCATAGCTCGTGCGCAGAGTGTCGCGACGTGACCGGAAGCGCGCGAACCGATCCCCGCCCAACTCCGGCAGAAAGTACAGCGCACCGATATTCCAGCGCGCGTCGCACAGCTGGCCGATATCGAAGCGGGCCAGGGTGTACAGCGCGACCGCGGCCGGCTCCGGTCGCGACTCCAGGCGTTCGGCCAGATCGGCCGCCGCCGCGATGGTTTCACCGAGCAGCGCGTCGAGGATGTCGTCCTTGGCCGCGAAGTGGTGGTACAGCGAAGCTTGACGGATGCCGACCGCCTCGGCGATGGCCCGTGTCGAGGTACTTCCGTAGCCCTGGGTGGTGAACAGTTCGGCGGCGGCGTCGAGGATTTCCGCGCGCGGCGTGTGCCCCTGGCGGCGGCGCGGCGCAAGGCGCGGGCGGCCCGGACCGAGTTGGGTCATGGCTCCATTGTCGCCGACCAGCGGGTCGGCACCGCGGAGAGATTTCTGTCATTCGACAGAAATATCGGCAACGCAGACGTTACGCCAGGCCGCGAGACGGATACATCGCCGTCACCACCAGGACGCGGGAGTCGAGGAACCTTTCAACCGATAGATATTCGTGTCGGACGAAGGGCTCCCGGCCATGATCATTCTCGGAATCGCGATCAGTGTGCTCGCGGTAATCGGCATCGGCCTGCTGGTCGCCCGCAAGGTCGACGGTGACAGCGTCAACTTCCTGGTCGCCGGCCGATCACTGGGCCTACCGCTGGTCGCGGCGGGCCTGATGGGCCAGGCGGTCGACTCCAACGCCACCCTCGGCAATACCGATCTGGCCGGATCGGTCGGCTTCTGGGCCGGTGCGTCGCTGCCGCTGGGCCTCGGCCTGTGCCTGCTGCTCACCGGGCTCTTCTTCGCCAAGCCGATGAACCGGATGGGCCTGCTGACCCTGCCGGACTTCTACCGGATCAAATACGGCCGCGGGGTCGAGTTCAGCGCCTCCATCCTGATGATCTTCAGCTTCTGCATCCTGCTGGCGGGCAATCTCGTCGCCGGCGGCTTCCTGTTCGAACGCTTCCTCGGTATCCCCTACACAGCCGGGGTCCTGCTCATCGTGGCGATCGTGCTGACCTACACCGTCACCGGCGGCATGTTCAGCGATGCCTACACCGCCCTCGCCCAGATGGTGATCACCGTGATCGGGTCACTCGCCCTGCTCATCTGGGTGGGATCCACCTACGGGATCAGTATTCCCGAGGGCATGGGACCGTTCGATCTCGGCCAGCTCGGCAACAGTTCCGAAGGGGCCGTGGTGAACTGGGCGACACTGATCGCCCTCGGTATCGGCGATATCGTCGCCATCGATTTCATGCAGCGCATCTTCTCCGCCCGCTCCCCCGAGATCGCCCGCCGGGCCTGCTTCGTGGGCGCGGTCGGAACCGCCGTGGTCGGGATCCCCTACGCGCTGGTCGCCCTGGCCACCACCGATCTCGTCGGTGACGGATCGGGTCCGCGGCTGCTGGCCCTGCTGGACGAACACGCCCCGGTGGGACTGGCGATCCTGGTGCTGTCGGCGATCGTGGCGGCGTCGTGTTCCACCGCCAACGGCGCCATCCTGGGCACCGCCTCGGTGGCGACCCGGAATATCGCCGGGCGCACCGACCGGACCGACGCCGCCGGACGCGACACCCTGCTGCGGGACGTGCGCCTCACCATGATCCCGGTCGTCGCGGTGGCGATCTTCTTCGCGGTACAGGTACCGCAGACCGGCATCCTGCTGACCCTGGCGTTCGACCTCATGCTGGCCGCGCTGATCGTCCCGTTCGTCGCGGCGCACCTCACCTCCCGGATCACCACCGCCGCCGCGGTCGCGGCCATGGTCGCCGGACTCGGTGTCCGGCTGGTCCTGTTCGTTCTCACCCCCACCATGTACGGGGTACCGAACACCGTTCTCCACATCGACAATTCGCTGATCGGACCGGGTTTCGACGGCTGGCCCACCTTCTTGGGATTCCTCGCCTCACTGCTGGCCTTCCTCGGCACCCTCGCCGTACAGCGGCTGCGCCGACCCGCGGACAAGGCCGTGAGCCCGCAGCACATCCGCCCGCTGCCCGCACCGGAACCCGTCGTCCAGCACGGCTGACCCGTCGCCGCGCACCGGCTCGGCTGCCCGAGCGGTCACTCCCGCCGGCCCACCCACCGGCTCGGACGAGCAAGGAAAGACCATGACACCCACCACCGCCTCGACGACCGGCGCCCGCGCGCACGCCCGCGCCCAGGCATCGGCGACCGCGGCCACACCCGAACTGCCCGAGGGCGTCCCGCTCGACGCGACCACCTGGACCGTCCGGCTACCGCCCGGCGGCTACACGAGCACCGTGCTCGGGCGCGGCACCCGGCTGCGGCTCGCCGACCCGCACGGCGCGGCCTGCGCCCACCTTTTCCTGCTGCGCGCGGACGCACCGTGGGAACGCCTCAATATCGCCGACACCGTGAAGGTGCCGTGGCAGGCCTACCTCGGCGTGGGGCATCCGCTGCTCTCCGACCAGGGCCGGCTGCTGGCCACCGTGGTCGCCGACACCTCGGGCCGGCACGACGCGCTCTGCGGACCCACCCGTGAGGGCCGGTTGCTGCTCGAACGCGCGGCCGCGAAACACGGCCTGGCACCGCGCGATATCGGCCCCACGCTCTCGCTCTTCCGCGGGGTACGGGTGGGCGGCGACGGCTCTCTCACCCCGACCGGCTCGGCCGGCGCCGGGACCTACATCGACCTGATCGTCCACCTCCCGGTGACCGTCCTGGTGGCCGCCGCCCCACACCCCCTCGGCGACGCCCCGGTCACCGACCTCGATCTGGTCGCCTGGCCGGGCGACCGCGCGGCCGCGGCCGCCGCGAACAGCGATCCGGAATACCTGCGCGCCGTCCAGAACACCGAACAGGCCTGGTCGGCCGCCCGCACCCGACAGGAGTGGATATGAACACCGTGACCCCGGCAGCGACCGTCGTGCTCGACGAGGTGGTCCCCGCGTGTGCGCCGTGGTCGGCGGTCGTGCGGGCGGGACACCGGCTCGACATCATCGATCTGCACGGCAACCAGGCCGTCGACTGCCTGTTGTACGCCGCGGCCGACCACACCGACCGCTACAGCGCCCAGGCCACGATCACCGCGCAGCGCAATATCTTCCTCACCACCGGCAGTGTGCTGCGCACCGACGCGGGCACGGCACTGATGACCGTGCTCGCCGACGAGGTCGGCAACCACGACACCATCGCCGGCGCGTGCTCGCGGGAGTCCAATACGCTGCGCTACGGCCACCACACTCGCCACCAGCACGCCTGTGTGGAGAATTTCCTGGCCGAGGCGGCGAAATGGGGTATGGGCAAACCGGACCTGGTGTCCAACATCAACTGGTTCATGAATGTTCCGGTGGAACCCGACGGCACCCTCGGGATCGTCGACGGCCGGTCCGCGCCGGGCAAGACGGTGTCACTGTGTGCCGAGATCGACACGCTGGTGCTGGTATCCAACTGCCCGCAGATCAACAATCCCTGCAACGGCTTCGACCCCACCCCCGTCCGCATGGTGGTGACCCGGTGACCGCCCCGGTGACGCTCGCCTCGCCACCCGCCACGGTCGCCACCACCCGCCACGCCGTGGTCGAACGCCCGGGTCTGCTCACCACCGTGCAGGACTGGCCCGGCCGGACCGGCTACTGGCACGTCGGTGTACCGCCGTCGGGCCCCATGGACGATCTGTCCTTCCGGCTGGGCAACCGCGCCCTGGGCAACCCCGAGGGCGCGGCCGGGCTGGAATGCACCATGGCCGGTCCCGCCTTGCGATTCGCCGAGGCGGCTTGGGTGTGCGTCACCGGCGCGCCCGTCACGGTGACGCTGGCCGGGCGGCCGATCCCCCTGTGGCGGCCGGTCCTGGTGCCCGCCGGGGAAATCCTCGATATCGGCACGATCCGCGGTCCGGGGATGCGCAGCTACATCCTGGTGTCCGGCGGGTTGGCGCTCCCCGCGTACCTCGGCAGTACCGCCACATTCACCTTGGGCCGCTTCGGCGGCGTGGCCGGGCGCGCGCTCGCCGCCGCCGACGTCCTCCCGATCGGCCCCGCGCCGGGCCCACCGGCCGCTGCCGTACCCGGCGACGCGCAACCCGTGCTGACAGGCGACTGGGAACTGGCCGTCACCGAGGGACCGCACGGGGCACCCGAGTTCTTCACCCGCGCGGATATCGATACGCTGCTGGCCACCGGCTACGAAGTGCATTTCAACTCCGACCGCACCGGGGTCCGGCTCATCGGCCCCAAACCCCGCTGGGCCCGCCCGGACGGCGGCGAGGCCGGCCTGCATCCGTCGAATATCCACGACACCGCCTACAGCGTGGGCGCGCTCGATTTCACCGGGGACACCCCCATCCTGCTCGGCCCCGACGGGCCGAGCCTCGGCGGCTTCGTCTGCCCGGTGACGGTGACCGCCGCCGACCTGTGGAAGCTCGGCCAGCTGTGCCCGGGCGACCGGGTGCGTTTCGTCCCGGTCCGCGCGGAACGGGCCGCGTCACCGGCCGCACTGGGCCCCGCGCGCCGGGCGGGCTGGCCGATCGTGCTGTCCACCGGAGGCGACGGCGACGACGGAGTACTGCGGTACGGCGACACCGCGGACGGCACCCCGGTGACCTGCCGCCGCGCGGGCGACGACGGCATCCTCGTCGAATACGGTGCCATGACCCTGGATCTCGAACTACGCGCCCGCGTCCACGCGCTGCACGAGCACCTGCGCGCCCGCGGCGACCGGGGTATCACCGAGCTCACCCCCGGCGTCCGTTCGCTCCAGGTCCGGGTCGACCCGCGGACGCTGCGTATCGGTGCGGCACTGGACCTGCTGGCCGAGGTGGAGGCCGGACTACCGGCGGCCGAGGACCTGGTCGTGCCCAGTCGTACCGTGGACCTGCCGCTGTCCTGGGACGATCCCGCGACCCGGGAAGCGATCACCCGCTATATGCACGGCGTCCGCGCCGACGCACCGTGGTGCCCGTGGAATATCGAGTTCATCCGGCGGATGAACGGGCTCGATACTGTCGGCGATGTCTTCGACACCGTGTTCGCCGCCGAATATCTGGTGCTGGGACTCGGGGACGTCTATCTCGGCGCGCCGCTGGCCACTCCGATCGACCCCCGGCACCGGCTGATCACCACCAAGTACAACCCGGCACGGACCTGGACCCCGGAGAACGCGGTCGGTATCGGCGGCGCCTACCTGTGCATCTACGGAATGGAGGGCCCGGGCGGATATCAATTCGTCGGCCGCACCACCCAGGTGTGGAACCGGCGCACCGATATCGAGACCCCGTGGCTGTTGCGCTTCTTCGACCGGATCCGCTGGTACCCGGTCAGCGCGGAGGAATTGCTCGACCTCCGGGCCGATATCGCCGCCGGACGTGGCGAACCGCGCACCGGCCCAGGGGAATTCCGCCTCGCCGAACACCGGAGGTTCCTCGCCGCGGAAGCCGGCTCGATCGAATCGTTCCGCGTCCGGCAGTCGGCCGCCTTCGCGGCCGAACGGGAGTCCTGGCGCCGCTCCGGCGAATTGGGCGAGGCGCGCTGAGGGCCCGGCACCGCCGACCACGCCGGTCGGCGGGCGGCCGGGCTGCGCCGGCTCGGGTCAGGCACCCGAGGACACCACCGAGGGTTGCAACTGGTTCAGCATCTCGTCGGTACCGAGCACCATGCCGCAGCGGCGGGCGGTGTACTTGGAGGCGATCAGATGTTCTTCGCGGCTGAAATCGGCGACCGCGTCGTGCGCCAGGAACGCGGCGATATCGTTCATGAACGCCTCGGCCGCACTGAGCATGCACCCCATATGGGCGTACACGCCGGTGACCATGAGCTGGTCCCGGTTCCGGTAACCGAGCAGTTGGCGCAGATCGGTGCGCTGGAACGCCGAATAGCGCCATTTGGTGACCTGGATGTCCTGCTCGCCGGGTGTCAGTTCGGCGATGACCTCGGTATCCGGACCGTCCGCCATACCGGTACCCCAGAAATCGGCGAGCAGGCCGCGGCGGTCGGGGTGCTGGTCACCCGGTTGCATACTGTAGATCACCGGTATCCCCAGCTCGTGGCACCGGGCACGGAGCCGGACGATATTGTCGATCATCGTCCGGGCGGGATCGCGATCGAGCTGGTAAGCGGTGAGGAAGTAGTTCTGCATATCGTGGATCAGCAGGGCGGCGCGATCGGGATCAAGTCTCCAGGCCACTCTGTTGGTGATCTCGTCGTCCAACGGCGGCATCGCATAGGGTGCGATCGGCTGCATGGCCATGTCCAGAACTCCTCATCTCTTGTCACCCGCGACCTTCTGGAGGGTTGCGGGCCCGGGCGCAGTGGCGAAGCTGTAGGTCAGGGCACCGCCGCCGGACGGCCGGCCACCCCCAGGGGTCCGAGAACCCGCTGCAGTTTCCCGGTGGTCTCGGCCAATTCGTCCTCGGGATCGGATTCGGCGACGATGCCGCCACCGGCGTAGGCCACCAGAGTCCGGTGGTCGGCGGCGAGTTCGGCGCAGCGGATGCTGACCATCCATTCCCCATTGCCCTCGGCATCACACCAGCCGACCGCGCCGGCGTAGAAACCGCGTTCGCCTTCGAGTTCGGCGATCAGCCGGGCGGCCGGAGCGGTGGGGGTACCGCAGACGGCCGGGGTCGGATGCAGCGCGGCGGCCAGTTCCAGCGCCGACGGCCCGGCCACCGGAACGGTTGCGCTGAGGGTGGTGCCCAGATGCCACATGGCCGGTGTCTCGGTGAGATCCGGGCGGGCGGGCGTGCGCACATCGGTGCACCGATCGCGCAGCACCCCGGCCACATGGTCCACCACGAAACCGTGCTCGTGCTGATCCTTCGCCGAACCGAGCAGTGTCTCGGCGGCGATCCGGTCGGCCAGCGCGTCCTCCGGTACCCGCCGGGCCGAACCCGCGAGCGGATGGCTGGTGACCTCGGAACCGATCCGCCGCACCAGGATCTCCGGGCTGGATCCCACCAGATGACGGCCGGTGAACAGACCTCCGGCCGCCGACAGATCCACCAGGTAGCCGTTACCGGCGGGGTCGGTGGAGACCAGGAGATCCAGGAGGTCGGCGGCGCGGACGGTCCGATCGGCCCGGGCGCGCAGGGCCCGGGCGAGCACGACCTTGCGCAGCGGCTGGGCGGAATCGGCCAGCAGCCGCACCGCGGCGCCCACCCGGCGCTGATGCTCCTCCGGTTCCGGGAGATGCTCGGTGATCGAGATATCGGGCGCGGTGACCGCTCGCGCGGCCCGGGGGCCGTCGGTCACCGCGATCGAGTCGGGTGCCCACAGTGCGGCCGGCGCGCCGGGGGTGAACGGTAGCGCGCCGACGATATGGCTCACCCGGCGCGCACGCAGCTGCGCCACGGCCTCGGCGGGACTGTGGAAGACACGCCCGCCGGCAGACGCGGTCACGGTGCGCTGCGGCCGGGACAGGACAAAAGCGGGATCCGCGGGGTTCTCGGCGTTGATGGTGATCATCCTCTCGTGTCACATATCCAACGTCGCGCCGCCGTCGACCCGCAGGTCGTGCATGGTGATGTGGCGCGCGGCATCGGAAACCAGGAAGCGAACGGCGGCGGCGATATCGGCGGGTTCGGCGATCCGCCGCAACGGGATGCCCAGCCGGTAGTTCTCGGGGTCACCGTCGAGCAGGCTGACCCGCCCGGCCTCGCCGAGGCCGTTCTCATCGGAGTCCGCGTACATTCCGCGCAGCATCGGGGTGTCGGTGGAGCCCGGCGAGACCAGGTTCACCCGCACGCCGTACGGGGCCACCTGGAGCGCGAGCGAGCGGGTGAACGCCGTGGCCGCGGCCTTCGCGGCGCCGTAGGCGGCGAGGTTCACCCGGGGGACGGTAGCGGAGTTCGACGAGACGACCACGATGGAACCGGTTCCCGCCGCGATCATTTCGCGGGCCGCGCGCTGGGCCACGTACACCGCGCCGTTGGCATTGACGGCCACACAGCGCTGCCATTCCTCCGGGGAGGTGTCCAGGGCGGAGCCACCGATCATCGCGCCCGCGGCGTGCACGACCACCCGGGGTGTGCCGCGCTCGGCGAGCTCGTCGTCGAATGCCGCGGCCACCGCGGCGGCGTCGCTGGTATCGATTTCGGTGGCGGTCACGCCGGTGCCCTCGTACTCCCGCCCGAGCCGGGCCGCCACCTCGTGTACCCGGGAGTCCCGGTCCCACAGGGCGATATTCGCGGAATCGCCGGCGAGTTCGGCGGCGATTGCCGCACCGATTCCCCCCGCGGCTCCGGTGACGACAACCCCTTCGCCCCCTTGCTTCGTGACCATTAGGTTAGCCTAACCTGAAGTTACACCGTAAGGCCAGCATTCCGGTGTGATGTGCAACAAGATCGCTGATCGGAAAGAGGTGTTCCATGTCATCGCCCGCCCTCCCCGGTTTCACACCGTGGCCGCCGGACCGGATCGACCATTACCGCGCCGAAAAGCTCTGGACCGGAGAAACTTTCGGATCCCTGCTGACCTCCCGCGCTGCCACCGGCCCCGAGGCGATCGCGGTCGTGGACGCGGCGAACCGCTGGACCTACGCCGAGTTGGCGCACCGCTCCCGGTCGCTGGCCACCGGATTCGCCCGGCTGGGCATCCGGCCGCGCGACCGCGTCCTGGTCCAGCTGCCCAACCGCGCCGAATTCGTCGAAGTGATCTTCGCGCTGTTCCATCTGGGCGCTCTGCCGGTGTTCTGCCTGCCCGCGCACCGGGAGGCCGAACTGATCCCCATCGCCACGGCGAGCGGGGCCGTCGCGATGGTCACCTGCGACCGGCATCAGCGATTCGACCATGCCGCACTGGCGGATACGGTGCGGCGCGAGGTCGGGACGCTGCGGCACGTACTGCTGGTCACCGACGACCCCGCGCACGAGTTCGCCGAGGGCGCCGCCGACCTCGCCGACTACCGGGACGAGCCCGGCGAACTCACCGAGCCGGACGCCGGGGATGTCGCGTTCCTGCAGTTGTCCGGGGGCAGTACCGGTATCCCGAAACTCATCCCGCGCACCCACGACGACTACCTGTACAGCGTGCGGCGCAGTGCCGAGATCACCGAACTGGGTCCCGATACCGTCTACCTGGCGACACTGCCGATCGCGCACAACTTCCCGATGAGTTCGCCCGGAATCCTCGGCGCGCTCTACGCGGGCGGCACCGTGGCCATGACCCCCGACCCGACCCCGTCGACGGCGTTCGCGGCGATCGAACGTTTCGGCGTCACCATCACCGGACTGGTGCCACCGCTGGCCCGGCTGTGGGTCGAACGGGCCGAAAAGGGCGGCGAGCTGCCCGATCTGGCCAGTCTGCGGGTGGTCCAGGTGGGCGGCGCCCGCTGCCCCGACGAACTGGCCCGCCGGGTCGGCCCGGCGCTGGGGGTGACCTTGCAACAGGTCTTCGGAATGGCCGAGGGGCTGGTGTGCTACACCCGCCTCGACGATCCGATCGACGTGGTGGTCGGCACGCAGGGCCGGCCGATGTCGGAATACGACCGGATCCGGATCGTCGACGACGCGGACGCGGACGTGGCGCCGGGGTCCGACGGAAATCTGCTGACCCAGGGCCCGTACACGATCCGCGGCTACTACGACAATCCCGAGGCCAACGCCCGCGGCTTCACCGCGGACGGCTGGTACCGCACCGGCGATATCGTCGCGCTGCGGCCGGACGGGAACCTGGTCGTGAAGGGCCGGGCGGGCGACTGGGTGAACCGCGGCGGCGAGAAGGTCTCGGCCGAAGAGCTCGAGGCCCATCTGCTGGCACATCCGGGCATCCGGGACGCGGTGATCGTCGGCACCCCCGACCCCGTACTCGGACAGCGCATCTGCGCGTTCGTGCAGCCCCTCGACCCGGCGGCCCCGCCCACGCTGACCACGGTCCGGACCTTCGTCCGGGAACGCGGTATCGCGGCCTGGAAGATGCCCGACGCGGTGGTCACCGTCGCCGAATTCCCCGAGACGGGAGTCGGCAAGACCAGCCGCCGCGATCTGCGCCGGCTGCTCGCCGAGGGGCACCGCACCGCGTGACCCCCGAGGCAGCGGACCGCGCCGAACGCGCGGTCCGCGGCGCCCGGTCACGGGCACAGCACCTCCAGCCATGACTCCAGAACGGGGTCACCGGCCAGCATCAACGGGTCGACGGTCTCGTGTCCCTCCGACCGCCACTTCTCCACCAGCTGCATGATGCGCACCGAATCCAGTCCGGCGTCCAGCAGATTGGTGTCGGTGGACAGTTCTTCCGGCGCCACCCCCAGCAACTCGGCCACATCGCGGATGAAGTGTTCGCGATCGGCCACCGCGGTCGGCTCGTTCGTCATCTCTGTCTCCTCATTCCTCGCGGTCGAAATCCGCGACTCCGTGCTTCCAATAGCCCGCGATCAGGCAGTCCTTCGCGGGCACACCGAGTTCACCGCGCACCCATTTGCGAATCGGCCGCAGCTGGCCGGCTTCCCCGGCGACCCACGCGTAGACGTTCTGCCCGTCCGGCACGGTCACCGTGCGGATCGCCTTCTCCAGCAGGTCACCGGTGCCGGCGCGGGCGTCGCCGCGGTGCAGCCACCGCACCTCCACCCCGGGCGGAGCGGCCAGTTCGATCTCCTGGTTCTCGTCGACCACTTCGACGAAAACCCACCCGGTCTTCTCACGCGGCAGCCATTCCAGCCAGCGGGCGATCGCGGGCAGTGCGGTGATATCACCGGCGAACAGATAGTTGTCGTAGCTGGTGGGCACCACGACACCGCCCGGCGGACCCGCGATGTGGATGCGGGCACCGGGTCGCACGGACAGCGCCCAGTCCGAGGCGAGACCACCCGGGTGCACGGCGAAATCGATATCGAGTTCCCCGGCCGCGGCGTCGTAGCGGCGCACCGTGTACTCCCGTGAAATCGGCCGGGGCGCGGGCCAATCCAGCGACAGGCCGTCGCGGATCGGCAGCCGCAGGGTGCCGTCGGTATCCGGGAACACCAGTCGCACGTGCTCATCGGGCACGTAGCTGTGGAAACCGTCGAGTTCCGGACCGCCGAAGGTGATCCGGACCAGCCCCGAACCCACCGGGACGGTGCGGATCACCTCCAGTTCCCGCAACCCGATCGGATAACCGACCTTCGCGCCGTGCGTGCCGGCGAGTACCTCGGCGATCCGCTCACGGTAGGCTCCGCGATCCACCATCACATTCCGTCCTTCTTCTCCTCGACCACGGTCCCGGCGGCCTTCTCTTCGACGATATTGCCGCCCACCGGAATCTGCGCCGGCGGCGGTGGCCCGCCCGTGGGCGCGGTGAGCCCGTACAGCGGCCACACCAGCACCAGCGCGAAGACGAACAGCACCAGCACCGCCGCGCCGTAGACGACCAGCGCGGTACCGGGTTCGACCAGATTGCCGATCACACCGGCGGCCATGGATCCGACCGCCGTCCCGGCCACCGACTGCACCATGAGCAGCCCCGACATCCGGCCCCGCATATCCTCGGGCGCGTTCTGCTGCAGGACCGCGTAACGCAGGATGCCGTTCACGGCGCGGGCGACACCGAAGGCCGCCAGCCCGAGGAAACTCCACGCGACCTGCGGCCAGATACCGGCCATGACCAGACCCAGCGGCATGAGTGCCAGCGACGCCAGCAGCACCGGCCCGTTGCGCCGGGCGCGGCCGATCCAGCCACTGGTCAGCGAGCCCAGGACGGCACCCGCGCCGGGCGCGGCGTAGAGCAGGCCCAGGGTGGCGGGACCCGCGTCCAGGGCCCGGTCGGCGAATGCCGGGAGCAGTACCAGGGGTCCGCTGACCAGCATGGCGAGCAGCCCACTCACCAGTACCGCGCGAATAATGCCGTGCCGTACCGCGAAGGCGATACCGTGGCCCAGTTCCACCAGCGGATTGCGGGTATCGCGGGACGGCGGCGGCGCGGACCCGATCGCCCGGATGAGCGACACCGTCGCCACGGTCGCCGCCGCGGCGGCGAAGAACGCGAACGACACCCCGATCTGCGCGATGAGCACGCCGGCGATCGCCGGGGTGATCATGGTGCCCAGATCGGAGGTCAGCGTCGTCAGCGCACCGGCGGCCGGGACCTTCTCCCGGGGCACCAGCATGGGCACCAGCGCCATCATCGCCGAACCGCTGATCCCCCCGGCCAGGCCGTCGACCACGGCCGCGGCGTAGATCACCGCGAGGAACGGATCGGGAAGCAGCGCGTTCACGCCCAGCGCGAGGAAGCCCAGGCCCGCCGCCGAGCGGGACAGCGAGATCACGGTGCGCCGGTCGTAGCGGTCGGCGATCACACCGCCGCCGAGACTGCCCGCGAACAACGCGACCGCCATCGCCGTGGATACCCCGGCGACGTGCAGACTCGATCCGGTGAGCTCGTAGACCTGCACCGGCAGGGCCACCATCAGCAGGCCGATACCGAGAACGGAGACCAGTCGCGCACCGAAGGCACAGCGAAACCGCCGGCTCTCCCGCAACGGAGAGATATCGATGAGGAGGCCGGCGGGGGCTTTCACGTGAACTGCTCCTGGATCAGATCGAGGGTGTCCATGACGCCGCGGTAGTCCGGCCGGTAGCTGGTGGCCGGCAGTTCATAGACCTTCTTGTCCTTGAACGCCGGCAGCTGCGCGTACAGCGGATCCTTCGCCAGATCGGCCGCTCCCTTGGCGCCGCTGAGTGGCACGACGAACACCACGGGCGCGTCCACGACCTCGGTCAGCAGTTCGGGGCTGAAACCGAACCAGTCGGCCGAGGGGTTCAGTTCCGGATTACCGGCCTTGGCGAGCACCTGGTCGTCGGCCTTGAACCCCAGTTCGGCGAGCAGCGTCGGCAGCGCGGCATTCGGCAGGATCATCTTGGGCTGCCCGTCGGCGGCGGACTGGAAGTAGCCGACCTGCTGGTCGGGTACCTCGATCGCCGCGGAGACCTGCTTCACCTTGTCGTCGTAGGCCGCGATCAGGTCACCGACCTTGTCGGCGCGATCGACCACATCGGCGATCTGCTTCAGCTGGTCCTGCCAGCCGGTCACATTGCCGGGCAGCAGCACCGTCGGCGCGATGGCGCTGAGCTGGTCGTAGGCGTCCACCGACTGTTTGGCCGGGAAGCCCTGGCCGCCACCGATGATCAGGTCGGGCTGGAGGGAGGCGACGAACTCCACCTTCACGGCCTGGCCCACCGGCACCATCTGGGTGCCCTGCTCCTTCGCGGCGTCCGCCCAGGTCTTCGGGAAATCGGCATTGCGGCCGCTGACCCCCAGCACCCGCGGGTCCGCCGCGGCCACCGGAACGTCGAGGTCGTAGAGGTAGCCGGCCAGCGCGCCGTTGAGCACCACCACCCGCTGCGGATCCGCGGGAACCTCGATGACGCCCTTCTCGGTCTGGACCGGGCGGGTCCCGGACGCGGCGGCGGGTTCGGCGTCGGAGCTACAGCCGGCGAGCGCGACCACCGCGACGAACAGACCGACCACGAGGCGTAGCCAGGCCGCGAAGCGGCTGTGGGATAACAGCGACATAGGTGTTCTACTTTCTTTCTTCGGACCGCCGGGACACCGGCTGGTGCCGCGGCGAAGTCTCGGGGACCGGGACGCGCGGTCAGGTCCGCAGGGCCGCTTCGGTATCCAGCAGCGCGGCGACCTCCGACCAGCCGTCCTCGGAGACGATCCCGACATGGGAGTAGGGCAGGCGGCGCGAGATGATCCGCGCACCGGCGGCGCGCCATCCCGACAACTGGGCGGCGACCCGCGCGGCATCGTCGTCGCCGCCGGGGTCCGCGGCGTACAGCGCCATCGGACCGGCGTAGTCCGGTGTCTCGGAGACGGTGACCATGCGCAGCAGTTCACCGGCCGCGCCCCGGATGAGCGCCGCGAGATCCGGAGCGTCGTCGGGGAGTTCGGGCAGCAGGGCCGCCAAGCGGTCCGGATCGGCCAGGGCCGCGGTCGCCTGGTCGGCCAGGTTCGCCAGCGGATGCGAATCGATCAGGCCCACGAACGCTGTCGCCGCGCCGCGCTCGGCGAGCGCGGCGGCCATCGCGTGCACGATATTGCCGCCGAGTGAGTATCCGAGCAGGTGGTAGGGCCCCTCGGGCTGGATCTCGCGGACGGTCGCCAGATAGCGCGCGGCGAGTTCGTCGATGGTTGTGGCGCCCGATTCCACGCCCCGCAGCGCCGGCAACTGCAAGCCGATCAAGGGCCGGTCGGCACGCAACCGCCGGGCCAGCGGAGTGAACTGCCAGGCGGTGCCGCCCACCGGATGCACACAGAACAACGGTTCGGCCGCGCCGCGGGGACGCAGTTCGAGCACATGGTCGAGGCGCCGGCCCAGCATGGCGATCTCCTCGGAGGGTGCGGCGAGATCCGCCGCCCGAGGCGGAACGGCTCGCGGTGCCGTCACCGGGGCGGCACCGTCGATGCGGGCCGCCAGCGCCCGTGCGGTGGGCGCCTCGAAGATATCGTCGACCACCACCTCGTGCCCCGCCCGGCGCAAGCGGCCGACCAGCCGGACCGCGGTGAGCGAATGACCGCCCGCCGCGAAGAAATCGTCGTCCGGGCCGATGGCGGCCACTCCGAGGACGGCGGCCATGGCCTCGAGGACCGGGCCGGCGGCCGCGGACAGCGTCGGATCCGCGACCGCGGTGCCGGCGACGGCAGGGGCTTCCACGGGATAGTCGGGAACGGGTAACGCCTTGCGGTCGAGTTTGTCGCTGCTCGTCATCGGGATCTCGCCGAGTTCCACGAAGGCCGCCGGAATCATGTACTCCGGCAGGGCATCACGCACCGTGGCCCGCACCGCGTCGATGTCCGGGACGGCGCCTGTCCGCGCTCGCAGATAGGCCACCAGGCGCTGATCGCCGGGACTGTCCTCGCGCAGGATCACCGCCACCTGGGCGATCTCGGGGCGGCGCAGGATCGCCGACTCGATATCGCCGAGTTCGATCCGCTGGCCGCGGAGTTTGATCTGGCTGTCGGTGCGGCCCACGTATTCGAGTTCACCCTCGGCGCCCCACCGGACCAGATCGCCGGTGCGGTACATCCGTTCGCCGCTGCCGGCGGGATCGGCGACGAAGGTCCGGGCGGTCTGCTCCGGACGGTGCAGGTAGCCACGGGCGAGCTGGACGCCGGTCAGGTACAGCTCCCCGACCACCCCGGACGGCACCGGCAGCAACCTGTCGTCGAGCACCCGCACCCCCGCGCCACCGGGCGGACGGCCGATCGGGACCGTCACGGTGTCGGCGTCGTCGGTGGCGTGATAGGTGATGCAGACCGCGGCCTCGGTGGGACCGTACAGGTTGTTCACCCGGGCCCCGGTCGCGGTCCGGAACCGTTGCGCCGTCGCGGGCGGCAGCGGTTCGCCGCCGGTGAACACGCAGCGCAGCGCACCGCACCCGGACAGATCGCTTTCCTTGGCCGTGGTGGTGAGCATGGACGAGGTCATCTGGATCGCGGTGACCCGTTCCTCGGCCATCAACCGTGCCTGATAGTAGGGATCGCGGTGGCCGTTGGGCCGCGCCACCACGATCCGGGCGCCCACCAGCAGCGGCAGGAAGATCTCCAGCAGTGAGGCGTCGAAGGTCGCCGGGGTCCGGTACAGCACGGTGTCACCGATCCCGAACCCGTGCTGCTCCTGTAGCCAGGCGAAGGTGTTGACGATGGCCGCGTGCGGGACCGTCACCCCCTTGGGCACACCCGTGGAGCCGGAGGTGAACAGCAGGTAGGCCGCGTTGTCCGGCCGCAACGGCGCGAGCCGGTCGGCGTCGGTGAGCGCGGTGTCCGCGAAGTCCGCGGTGTCGAGGGCGTCGACGGAAATCACGGGCGCTCGGCGGGTTTGGAAGGCATCGGCGGCCGTGGTCAGCACCAGGGGCGTCGCGGCGGCGGCGAGGATGGTGTCCACGCGTTCGGCGGGCTGCTCCGGATCCACCGGCAGGTACACCCCACCGGCCCGGCAGATGGCGTGCGCCGCGATCACCTGATCGGCGCCGCGCCGCATGGCGACCGTCACCACGGTCTCGGGGCCGATGCCCTGGGCGACCAGCCGGCGGGCGAGCCGGTTGGCGCGCGCCTCGAATTCGCGGTAGGCGATCGTCGCGCCGTCGACCGTGATCGCGGGCGCCGCGGGATCGAGCGCGGTGCGCGGCCCCCAGTCGGCCATGGTGCGGCCGCGGGTGTCCGGGTGACGGGTGGCCGCCAGCACGGCCCCGGCGGTGGCACCGGGTTCGTCGACCAGGGCGCTGAGCACCGCGCCGAGGCGGGCCGCCATCCGCGCGGCGGACGCGGCGTCCACCGCGCCGGGGTCGTGGTGCAGCATCAGGCGGAACGGGTCGCCGGGCAGGGCCGTCACGGTGACCGGGTAATGGGTGAGGCTGTGCACCGTCACATCCGCCACCCCGACCTCGTGCGATTCATTGCCCCGCACACCGGTTTTCGGGAAGTTCTCGTAGACCACCAGCGTGTCGAACAGCCGCCCGATTCCGGCCGCCCGCTCGACCGTGGCCAGGCCCAGGTAGCCCTGATTCTGCAGATCGAGTGTGGTCTGCTGGAATTCGGCGAACTGAACGGCCGCGGGCCGCGCCGGGTCCAGGGTCAGCCGGACCGGGACGGTATTGCTGAACAACCCGACCATGCCCGCCACGCCCGGCAGTTCACTCGGCCGGCCCGACACCACCGCGCCGAAGACCACATCGTCGCGGCCGAGTCGCTCGGCCAGGACCATTCCCCACGCACCCTGTAGCAGGGTGTTCATGGTCAGCCCGTGGGCCCGGCCGAACGATTCGAGCGCGGCCGCGGTCTCGTGGGCCAGCGGCACATCCAGCCCCACCGCCGCCGACCGCGGGCCGGTCGCGCCGACCAGACTCGGCGCGGACAGACCGGCCAGGTATTCGCCCCAGCGGCGGACGGCCGCGTCGCTGTCGCGGGCGGCGAGCCAGGCCAGATACGTTCCGTAATAACCGGGTTCGGGCAGCCGCTCGCCGTGGTAGAGCGCGAGCATCTCGCGCAGCACGATCGGCACCGACCAGCCGTCGGCCAGCAGATGATGGGCGGTCAGCACCAGGCGGTGCGCGGTATCGGACAGCCGGATGAGCACGGCGCGCAGCAGTGGCGGTTCGGCGATATCGAACGTCTGCGCACCGGCCAGCCGCTCCAGCTCCAGCGCACCCGCCGCGGCGGCGGCCGGTGCCAGGTCGCGCAGATCCTCGATCCGCCAGGCCACCCGCGGGCTCCGCGGTATCACCTGGACCGGTCGGTCGAACTGCTCGTAGCGGAAGGCCGCGCCCAGGTTCGGATGGCGCCCCAGCACCGTCGTGAAAGCCGCGCCCAGCCGGTCCGGGTCCAGCGGCCCGGCCAGTTCGAAACGGGCGGTCAGCGTGTAGACATCGGCCGCGCCGTCGCGCAGGGCGTGGAAGAGCAGCCCCTCCTGTAACGGGGAGAGCGGCAGCACATCGGCGACCGGCCCGTACGCGGCGGTCAATTCGGCGGCGTCGTCCGGCGGGAGCGCGATCGAGACGGCGCCGGCGTCGGGCGGCTGCTCCGCCGCGGAAGCCGCCACGGGATCGGCGCTTTCGGCCGCCGCCGCCAGATCGGCCAGACTGCGGCGGGTCAGCATGTCCTGCGGGGCCAGGATCAGTCCCCGTTCCCGGAGGCGGGTACAGACCCCGATGGCGGTGATGCTGTCACCCCCGGCGCCGAAGAAGTCGTCGTCGATATCGACGGCCGCGCCACCGAGCAGTTCGGCGACCACCTCGGCCACCGCGCTCTCGGCCGCGGTGGCCGGCGCGCGCCCACCGGCCGGTTCGGCCGGGTCGGGCAGGGCGGCACGGTCGATCTTGCCGTTCACCGTCCACGGCAGTTCGCCGAGCACCACGATGCGGGTGGGGACCATCGGGTCGGGCAGCGATTCGGCCAGCCGGGTGCGTACCCGGGCCCCGAGATCACCCGGCCCGGTACCGCCGACCGGGACGACATAACCGACGAGACTCGCCCGCCCCGCGATATCCCGGATATCGGCGGCCGCCGCCGCGACCTCGGGGAGCCCGCTCAGCGCGGCCTCCACCTCACCGATCTCGATGCGGTGCCCGCGAATCTTCACCTGGGCGTCGGCACGGCCGGAATAAAAATAGCCGCTACCGGGCACCCAGCGCGCCAGATCGCCGGTGCGGTACATCCGTGCCCCCGGCGGGCCGAACGGATCGGCCACGAAGCGCTGGGCGGTGATCCCGGGTGCGCCCAGATAGCCCTGCGCGATACCGGCGCCCGCCAGATACAACTCACCGGGCTGTCCGTCGGCCACCACTTGGAGGCCGTTGTCCAGCAGATAGGCCCGCACCCCGGGTAGCGGGACACCGATATGTGGGTCCGCACCGCGCACCGGCGCGCCGATGGCGTCGACGGTGGCCTCGGTCGGGCCGTACAGGTTGACCGCGGTGATGCCGGCGCGCTGCACCCGCTGCCACAGATCGGGCGGGCAGGCTTCGCCGCCGAGGACGAGCAGCCGCGGCGCGAGCTCGGCCAGCCCGTGCTCGAACAGCGCGGCGGCCAGCGTCGGGGTCCCGTCCACCACCTCGATACCGTCCGACCGCAGAGCCGCGACCAGTGCCGCGGGATCGCGCCGGATGGTGCTGTCGTACAGATGGATCCGATGGCCGTCGAGCAACCACAGCAGTGGATCGAGCGCCGCGTCGAAGGCGAAGGACGTCGTATGCGCGACCGCCAGCCGCCGGTCCCCGGCCCGTTCGACGGTGTCGGCGTAGATCCCGGACCGGTGCCCGGCCAGCAGCTGCGCCAGCGCGGTGTGGTCGATCACCACCCCTTTCGGGGTGCCGGTGGAGCCGGAGGTGTACAGCACATACGCGGGGTGATCGCCGCGAACGTTCCCGATCTCGGCCGCGGTCGGCGGTGTGCCCGGGTACCCGCGCAGCGCCTCGCGCACCGGGTCGCTGTCGAGGGCCACCGCCGTACCGGCGAAGGCATCGGCCAAGGCGTTGTCGGTGAGCACCAGGACGGCCGCGGCGTCGTCGATCATGGTCTGTAGCCGGGGCACCGGATGTTCCGGATCCAGCGGCAGATACGTGCCGCCCGCGCGCCACACCGCCAGCAGCGCGATCACGAGATCCGCCGTCCGCGGTAGCGCGACGCCGACGAGCCGTCCCGCGGTCACGCCCCGGTCCCGCAGGTACCGGGCCAGCCGGTACACCCGCTCGCCGAGTTCACCGGCGGTGCAGCGCTGCGCCCCGCTGACCAGGACCGTGGCGTCGGCGTACGCCGCGACCATCCGGTCCAGCGCGGCGGGCACCGGTTCGGCGGCGTCGGCGGCCGGCGGTCCGCAGCGCGCGGCCAGCAGGCGGTCGCGGTCCGCGCGGTCGATCAACTCCAGTGTTCCGACGGCTACCTTGTCCAGTTCGGTGAACGCCTCGATCACCCGCACCACACCCGCCACCCGGCGGTAGGCGGTCTCCGGATCGTTGGTCCGGGCATCGCATTCGAAGCCGAGCAGCACCGATTTGTCGGGCAGCGGGGTCACCACCAGGCCGAGATCCTCCGGTGGGCCGCCGGCCACGTTCCGCAGCACTCCCTTCGCGCCGTCGAAGTCGAGAGCGAAATCGAAGACCTTGAGGTTCATGCCGATTCCGTGCAGCAGTTCACCCGCCCCGAAACCGCTCAGGTCGCGGGCCAGGTCGGCGCCGCTGTAGCGCTGGTGCCTGCGCATCTCCCGCAGCGTCTCGGCGACCCGCACACCGAGTTCGCCGACGGTGTCGTGGGCGTGCACGGTCAGCCGCAGCGGTAGCACATTGACCGCCATCGCCGGGGTGCTCAGCGCGACCCGGCCGACCCGGCCCATCATCAGCATCGAGAGCACGACATCGGAATTGCCCAGCAACCGCTGCACATACGCGGCATAGCAGGCGATCAGGCCGTCGGCCCAGGTGATCCGATAGCGCTCGGCGCAATTACGCAGCCGTTCCAGCGTTTCCGCCGACAGGATCGCCTCGGCGCGAATGGTGCGGTCCACCGCGCCCCCTGGGGCGGTCCCGCGACCGTCGAGCGGAGGTGCGGGACTGAGCTGTTCACGCCAGTAGCGCCGGTCCTCGGTGAATTGCTCACTGTCGCGATAGTTCTGCTCGTCGGCGACCAGCTCGGCGATGGTGCCGAAGGTCGCCCGGGGCGGTTCCGCCCCCCGGCGCAGCGCGGTGTAGTGCGCGGCGACCCGGCGCGACAGCAGGGCCGCGCTGTACCCGTCGACGATCAGGTGGTGGTACAGCTGCACACACCAGACCTCGGAGTCGGTGAGCCGGATCAGAGTGTAGTTGTACAACCGCCGGTCCACCATGCCGCGGCACCGCTGCGCCGCCCGATGACGTTCCAGTGCCACCGCCTCGTGGGCGAGCGAACGCGGTTCGGCCGCACCGCGTAGATCGATCAGCGGTTGCAGGACAGCGGGTTCGTCGCAGACGAACTGCCGTGGACCGGCCGCGGTATCGCGGAAACGCAGCCGCATGTTCTCCGCCTCCGCCACCGTGCGGCGGATCGCCTCGGCCAGGGCCTCGACGTCGATCGGGGTGTCGCCGGAGATCTCGAGGACCTCACCGACCAGATAGCGCCCGGACTCCGGGTCGAATAGCTGCGCGTTCCATATTCCCAGCTGGGGGCCGGTGAGCGGTAACCCGGGATCGCTGGCCTTCGAGGCATCCTGCTCTGCCGCCGGCACGGCAACTCCCTCCGCTGTGAACCACATTCGGTGTGGTGCCGATACCGGTCCCTCTATCGACCGGCACGACACACGACCACAGTTGAGGTTAGCCTAACCTTTACTGAAGTAAAACATCTATCACGTATTAGGCCCTGTCCAATTTGTCGCGTTCAACCTGTGCGCACCGCGTTCTCGGCCAGCGGAACCACCAGCGGGGCGCCGGTTTCGGGATCGTCGATCACTCGGCAGCCCAGGTCGAAAACCCGCTGCACCAGTTCGGCGGTGACGATCTCGCGCGGCGCTCCGGCCGCGATCACCGCACCATCCCGCATGGCTATCAGATGATCGGCGTACCGGAAGGCGTGATTCAGATCGTGCAGGACCGCGACCACCGTCCGCCCGGTCCCCCGGTTCAACTGGCGGCACAGATCCAGCAGCTGGATCTGGTGGGCGATATCGAGGAAGGTCGTCGGTTCGTCGAGCAGCACGATCGGCGTCTCCTGGGCGAGCACCATCGCGATCCACACTCGCTGCCGCTGCCCGCCGGACAGCTCGTCCACCAGCCGCCCGGACAGCTCGGCCACGCCGGTGGCGGCCATGGCCGCGGCGACGGCCTCTTCGTCGCGCCGCGACCACTGCCGGATCAGCGACTGATGCGGATACCGGCCCCGGCCCACCAGATCGGCGACCCGGATCCCCTCCGGCGCGGTCGAGGTCTGCGGCAGCAATCCGATCCGCCGGGCGACCTCTTTGGCCGGGTAACTGCCGATCTGCTTCCCGTCGAGCAGCACCGCGCCGGACTCGGGCGCCAGCAGCCGCGACAGCGCCCGCAGCAGGGTGGATTTCCCGCAGGCGTTCGGGCCGATGATGACGGTGAAGGTGCCGTCGGGGATATCGACGGTCAGTTCGTCGCTGATGACCCGGCTGCGGTAGCCCAGGCGCAACCGGTCGGCGCGCAACCTGGCCGGCCCGGCGGTCCCGTCGGCGACGCTGTGCCCGGGTTTCTCGTCCACCATGATTCCCTCAGTTCCGTCGAGCCTCGGCCACCAGCAGATAGGCCAGATAGGCGCCACCGATCGACGCGGTCACCACCCCGACCGGCAGGGTGGTCGGCGCGAACGCCCGGCGCGAGATCCAGTCGCAGACCACCAGCAGCAGCGCACCCATCGCCGCGGCGGGCAGGATCGCGGTCGTCGGGGTGCGCGCCAGGCGCCGGCCCAGTTGCGGTGCCGCCAGCGCCACGAACGCGATCGGGCCGGCCACCGCGGTGCCGACCGCGGTGAACGCGACACTGAGCACGGTCAGCGCCAGACGCGCCCGTCCCACCCGGATCCCGAGCGCCTGCGCCGCGTCGTCGCCCAGCTCCAGCACCTGCAATCGGTAGGCGGCGGGAATCACCACGACGGCCAGGATCGCCAGCACCACGAGGGCCGGCACGATCTCGTCCCAGGTGAGCCCGTCCAGCGTCCCGACACCCCACGCGGCGGCCGACATCGCCTCGTCGAGATCGGCGCGCAGGATGAGCCAGGTGTTGACCGCGGCCAGCATCGCGCCGACCCCGATACCGACGATGATCAGCCGGAATCCCTTGACGTTCCGCCGGAAGGCCAGCAGGAAGATCGCGAGCGCGGTGAGCAGCCCACCGCCCAGCGCACCGGCCGCGGTGGCGTAGTAGCCGCCGCCGGACAGCAGCACCAGCAGCGCACCGGTGTAGGCGCCGGAGTTGAAGCCGACGATATCCGGACTGCCCAGCGGGTTCCGGGTGACCGACTGCAGGATCGCGCCGCTGATCCCGAGCGCCGCGCCGAGTACCAGCGCCATGAGCACCCGGGGCATCCGCCATTCCCGCACGACCAGTTCGTCGCCACCCACCCCGTCGCCCAGCAGCGCCCGCACCACCCGGTCCGGCGGGATCGCGAAATCGCCGGTACCCAGCGCCAGCAGCGCCACCACGCAGGCGGCGGCCAGCAGCACGACCGTCACCACGAGGCCGCGCGTCCCGAACCGGGTGGTGACACCGCGCAGGCGCAGCACCCGGACCGACCGGCCGAAATCGATGGCGGAAGCGGTGCCGAGCCGGGGCGGTTTGCGCACGGTGGTCACGACTGCCTCAGCTCCGAGCGACGGGCCAGCCAGATCAGCACCGGGGCGCTCAGGAACGCGGTCACCACACCGGCGGACAGTTCGTCGGGCGGGATGGCGATCCGGCCGACCACATCCGCGAACAGGACCAGCGCGGGCGCCAGCAGCAGGGAATAGGCCACGATCCAGCGGTGGTCGGGGCCGACGATCCAGCGCGCGATATGCGGCACCGCCAGGCCGACGAAGGTGATCGGGCCGACCGCGGCGGTCGCGGTACCGCAGAGCAGGATCAGCGCGAGTGCGGTACAGGCCCGGGTGCGGGTCACGTGCACGCCCAGGGCGCGGGCCAGATCGTCGCCCAGCGCCACGGCGTTGAGGGAACGGGCGGCGACGAAGGCCAGGATCATCCCGGCCACGATGAACGGCGTGGCGCCGGCGAGAACGTCGTAGCCGCGCCCGGTCAGCGCACCGGCGTCCCACTGTCGCATCTTGTCGAAGGCGGTGGAATTCAGCAGGATCAACCCCTTGGTGACACCGGTGAGCACGGCGGTCACCGCGACACCGGCCAGGGTGAGCCGAATCGGATCGGTCCCGCCGCGGCCGGCGGTTCCCAGCCGATACACCGCCACCGACACTACAGCGGCGCCCGCGAAGCCGAACCAGATATAGGACGCGATTCCGTCGGCGCCCAGATAGGCGACCGCGACGGCGATGGCGAAGGCGGCGCCCGCGTTGACACCGAGCAGTCCCGGATCGGCGAGGGGGTTGCGGGTCAGGCCCTGCATCAGGCAGCCCGCGACCCCCAGCGCGCTACCGGCGAGCAATCCGAACAGCGTACGGGGCAGGCGGTATTCGCTGATGACCAGGTGGTCGGGCGATCCATCGGGCTCCCACAGTGCACTAATGATTTCCGTGATCGGAATATGCGCCACCCCGACCCCGAGGCTCAGTAAGCAGGCGATTACCAGGAAGACTGCTCCCAGCAACCATCCAGACCACCTGCGGACACCCACATATGTGTGGTATTCATAGGACGAACCGGCAGTCATGAGGCGGTGTCACAACTTCTGTGCATCGAATCGTCCCTTCCGGTCCGCGTGACGTAGGCCACTGTCATCGCTCACAAAAAACGTTAACAAGGCTTTATAGTGAGCGAAGGCTAACCTAACTACAGACGGGCTGGCAACAGACTGCGCCGACACCGCACCCACGGTGTCCGCGAACGGTGCCCACCCCGAACGGGGTGAGCGGCCGTCCGGCGCAACGACACACGAGCGAGAGGTGTGAGGGATGTGGACTCCGACGCTGCTGACGCCCGTGCGCCTGCCTTCCCCCTCGCCGCACAGTTTCCGGCCGAACCCGGCCGGGTTGTAAGAAGATAGACAGGGATGAGGGATAGATGACGCAGCCATTCGTCACCTGATCGCCCAGGAAGACGATCCGACACCACCGGTGGGTTTTTCGTAACCCCCGGATTTCACCTGCGATTGCGCAGTAATACCCCCCGAACCGCGGCCTACGCGCGTGCGCGTACAGGCCCGGGGATCACTGCTGCCTTTTTTCGCCGGACGGCACCTTCCGGCCGAAATACGGCGACAATTCGCAAAACCATGAGGGAATCACGATGAATATCAAGTCGATTGCTGCCACCGCGGCGATGACGGCGGCGGTACTGGGCGTCGCCGGAGGCATGGCGAGTGCCGACACCTTTGTGCCGCTCCCCGGCGGCGAAAAACTCGGCCCGGGCGTCAAACTGAGCCGTGTCGACGAGAGCGCGCTCATCTCACCGTCGCTGTCGGCCAATGGCGCCGGCCGGGTCGCCTGGCTGAGCGGACGGGTCTTCGCCGACGTCAGCCAGACCCCGGAGGGCACCCCGGGCCCCTGGAAGGGCCCGACCAACGCCCCCGGCACCAACAACTCGTCCACCCACGGCACGTCCCGCGTCAGCGCCGGGTACATCGTCGGCTGCCAGGTCAGCATCGCCGACGACGCCATCTCGGCCGGCGTATCGGCCAGCGTGAGCACCTCCAGCCTGGGTGCCAGCGGCTCGCTCGGCATCAAGCTCGGCCCGGGTGAGGTCAAATTCGTCAACGTCGAAGGCGTCGATATTCCGAAGCCCGGCGTGTACTGGGTCGACTACAAAGACGTCGAAATCAATATCGAAGGGTGCGCCGGATACGCGCAGGCCCGTTCCTACGCCGTCGTCGAAATCATCGGCGACCACTATTCGAAGACCACCCTGTACGGAGCTCCGTTCAGCATCGGCTGACGCACGTCGTATCTGGTCGATCAAATCCGTCGCTGAACGGAATTCTTTTCCGAGAGGGAAACTGTCATGTCTGTAATCAAGAAAAGCGTCGTACGGGCCGCCAGCGTGACGGCCGCGGCCGTCGCCGCGGTCGGCCTGTTCTCCACCGGCGCGGCCGATGCCGACACCTTCGTGCCGCTGCCGGGTGCCGAGCTGAACCACACCCTGCCCAACGGCCTGAACATCACCGCCCGCATCGCCAACGAATCGGCGCTGATCAACCCGTCGATGGGTTCGACCCCGCTGCACCGTAACGCCTGGGTCTCCGGTAGCGCTCAGGTCGAGGTGCACGGTCCGCACAAGGGCACCAAGATCACCCCGGGATATGTCGTGGGCTGCCAGGTCGATATCAGCGGCGGCGCCGGCAACGGTGGCGCCGGTGTGACCTCCTCCGGTGACAAGGTGACCGGCAGCCTCAGCTCGGGTGCCAACCTGACCCTCGGCCCGGGCCAGGCCACCTCGTTCCTGCTGCTCGATATCGAGAAGCCGGATGTCTACGGCGACGAGGGCCACACCTTCGCCAACAAGTTCACCGGCCCCAACGGCTCGGTGACCTGGACCGATTCCACCATCGGCCTCAACGGCTGCGCCGGTTACGCCCAGGCCCGTGCCTTCGTCCGCGTCGAAACGACCACCGACCAGGGCATCTCCGAGTTCCGCGTCTGGGGTAAGCCCTTCAGCCTCGGCTGAGCCCGATCGCGCGGTTCCGCTCGACGGCTGTAGCCCCGGCCCGATGGCCGGGGCTACTGTCGCGGGCGCAGCCGTCAGCGCCCGCGCGAGAGAACCGCTCCGGCCATGCGGTTCCACACTGCCGAGGACGCGACACCGTCGCCTCACGAGAGGTTCGGGTTCCGGCGTATTTGTGACACGGCACAAGAACACTCGGATCGCCCGGAGCATTCCCGGCGCCTGTGCCGGCACCTGTGGCCCCGTGCGGCCGTACGCCTCCGCGCGCCTCCGCCGGCGCCGACGCGGCACAGGACTTCGCCCGGCCACGTTCGTTAGGCTGACCGTCTTATGGCTATCGGCGCGACTCTGCACACCGTCACCCTGCACCTGTCCGATATCGATCGGGGCGTCTACCAGGAGCTGGAGTTGCGGATGGCCCGGCACCCGTCGGAGACCGCGGAATTCCTGATCACCCGGCTGCTGGCCTACGGCCTCGAATACACCGACGGCATCACCTTCAGCGACGGCGGCGTATCGTCCACCGACGAACCCGCGGTGCTGGTCCGCGATCTCACCGGCCGGATCACCGCGTGGATAGAGGTCGGCGCCCCCGATTCCGACCGCGTGCATCGCGGCAGCAAACTGGCCGATCGGGTCGCGGTGTACACCCATCGCGACCCCGTCAAGGTGCTGGCGCAGCTGGCCGGCAAACGGATCCATCGCGCCGAGCACATCCCGCTCGTCTCCTTCGACCGGGCCTTCGTCGAGGCCGCGGCGGCGGCCCTCCAACGCCGGAACACCGCCACTCTCTCGGTGACCGAACGCCAGCTCTATCTGGAACTGAACGGCAGTTCGCTCACCACCCCGATCACCGAGCAGCGGCTCGGCTGAGCCGTTCCGGAAGCGGGCGGCGAACCGCCCGCTTGACTTGAACATACGTTGAGGTTTCAGAGTGGCTGTATGCATGCCGAAGACGAGGGCCGTATCAGAGCCACCCTGACTGCCCATACCGAGCTGTGGGTGCGCCACCGTATGCGGGAATGGGGAACGTATTTCACCGAGGATGCCGATTTCATCACCCACCGCGGGATCTGGTGGCGGTCCCGCGAGGCGAACATCCGGGGCCATCTGGAGGTACCGGAGTCGGTGATCGCGCAGAAGGGCGGCTACACCCAGGAGATCGTGGCGATCGACGAACTGGCCCCGGGAGTCGCGCTCGTACACACCCGCTGGTCGTGGCCGGGCCACCTGCTGCCCGGCGCGGACACCGCCGAGGACCGGCACGGATTCATCACCCTCGTCCTGGTCCGTCACGGCGGCGAGTGGCGAATCCGGGCCGCGCACAACACCCGGGCGAACGGTGTGGACGACTTCTCCCCGGAGCGGATCGCCGCCGATCCCCGATGACTCGGCGGGGCCCTCATTCCCCACCGGCGGCCCGGTAGCGCACCGGCGGGAGCACCCGGTCGACGCCGAGCCTGACCGCCGCGTCCCGGCGGGTCAGGGCGGCCGCGCCGCGCATCAGGTTCTCCCCGATCTCGACCACGCCCGGCGCGCCGATATCCGGCCCCACCCAGCGGTTGAACGCGCCCAGCGCCGGTCCGCACCACAGCTGGAAGTCACCGCGACGCTCGGTCTCGCCCTCGGTGGCCCAGCGGGTGGACATCCCGAGATACCAGCGGAAGCACAGGGCCATCCGGTGTTTACGGTCCCGTTCGGCACGGATGAGCTGCTTCGGATCGCGGGCCTGCCAGAAGTCCCGGGTCCGCGCCCAGATCTCGTCGACGGTAGCGCCGAAGATCTCGGTCTCGAGCTTCGTCGTATCGGTCGGGCTCAGTTCGTCCAGACCGGAATGGGCGGTGTAGCGGTCGTAGAGCCACTGGGCGCGGGTCCAGAAGCGGCTGCCCTTCTTGAGCACCTGCACGCGGGCGCCGATCTCGAACATATCCGCGGCGGGCGCCGTGGTGAAGTCGGCGATATCGGCTGCCGCGAGCAGGGACTTCGCCGCTTCGGACAGATCCGCTTCCGGTGCGAGCTGATTGATCGAACCGGTCAGCACATAGTCGGCGCCCAGGGCGAAGGCGGCGGCGACCGCCTCGGGGGTGCCCAGACCGCCGGCGGCGCCGAGCCGGACCCGCCGGTCGTAGCCGAACTGCCGGGTGGCCTCGTCGCGCAGGGCGATCATCCGCGGCAGCAGCGCCAGTAGCGGACGGCCGTCGGTGTGACCGCCGCTGTCGCCCTCCACCGTGATGTCCTCGGCCACCGGCACCAGGGCGGCCAGCTCGGCCTCCACGGGGGTCAATTGCCCGGCCGCCACCAGCTTGCGCAGTATCTTCTCCGGGGCGGGGGCCAGGAACAATCGCGCGACCTCGGGCCGCGACACCTTGGCCATGATCTTGGTGGCGCGCTGGACGCGGCCGTCCGGACCGCGGTGCAATCCGGCCGCCGCGCAGCGCACCACAGCCGGGGTGAGCCCCATGAAGGCGGACGCCGAGACGGCCGGCACCCGGTGTTCGAGCAGCAACGCGGCGGTGGCCTCCTCGAGCTCGGGTTCGCCGGGGTTGTGCAGCAGGTTCGCGCCCCACGGCAGACCGTCCAGCTGTCGAGCCAACTCGGCCACCGTCCGCTCCACCCGGGCGAGACTCAGCCCGCCGGTGCCGAAGAAGGCCAGGATCCCGGACCGCGCCGCGGCGGCGACCATTTCGGCGGAGGCGATCCCGCGGGCCATCTCGCCGACCACGTACGCCAGCCGCACACCGTACGCGCGCCGGAACGCCGCCGAACCGAGAGCGTCCGTTCCGCAGGGTTCCACCACCCCGAGCACCGGGAGGTCACCGGTGACCGCGTCGGCGGCGGGCACCAGCGTGCCACCCGCCGCCGGTAGCGGCTCGGTGTCCGCCACGACGAACAGCCGCCGGCCGATATCGTCCAGCAGCTCCGCGCCGTCACCACCCACCACGTCCGGGTCGCGCAGGTAGAGATCGTGGGCGGCGCGCGGCGCGGGCAGGGTCGGCGTGGCGTACGGGGAAGACATCGGCGAATCCTTCGGTCGGAGTGTGGATGCGGGCCGGCGGGGGTGGGTACGGCCGTACCGTCCCCACCCGCCGGCTCATTCCGCGGTGAGCTGCTGGTCGATCAGGGCGAAGAGCTCTTCGGCACTGGCCTGTTCGACCGCGGACTGGTCGACACCGGTCTCGGTTTCCGGTTCGGGCAGGGACTCGGCCAGCAGGGCGCGCAGGCCGTCGGCCAGCCGCGACCTGTCCTGTTCGGAGGGCAGGGACCCGAGCAGGGACCGCAGCGCGGCGAGCTGATCGTCCACCGCCGACCCGTTCGACACCTCCGGGCCGGCGGCCGCCGCCTCCTCCACCAGCGACCGCAGCATGCCCGCCACCGCGACCGCGGTCGGATAGTTGAAGACCAGGGCGTAGGGCAGCGTGACGCCCGCCGCCTCGGCCAGGCGGTTGCGCAATTCCACCGCGGCGAGCGAATCGAAACCCAGTTCCTGGAAGGGGGTTCCGGGATCCAGTGCGGCGGCGTCCGGATATCCCAGCACCCCCGCGGCGTGCTCGCGCACCACCTCCAGCACCAGTCGGTCGCGCTGGTCCTCCGGCACCGCGCTCAGCCGGGCGGCCAGTGCGGTGCCGTCACCCCCGGACTCCGGCGCCGCGGACCCGGCCGCCCGCCGGACCCCCGGCGCCGGG